>JALOTO010000010.1 GCA_025457845.1 Thermoplasmata archaeon
GGGGTCAAGGTCGGCCACTGCACGATCATGGACGGCAGCGGGAAGCTCCACGAGGGGAAGGGGCCCGTGAGGACGGGAGTGACCGTCGTCATGCCGCATCCTGGCAACCTCTTCGCCCAGCCCGTGAAGGGGGCCTACTTCGACCTGAACGGCTGCGGGGGCCTCGGCGGTGCCCTGCAGATACGGGAGTTCGGGATCATCGAGACCCCGATCTTCCTCACCAACACGATGTCGATGGGTGCCGTGGCACAGGCAGCGGTCAGGCACACTCTGAAGTCCAACCCGAGTTCTGGGATCACCGACGACACATGCATACCCATAGTCTCGGAGTGCGACGACAGCTATCTGAACGATTCGAGGGGGCTTCACGTCCGCGAGGAGCACGTCGCCGCGGCCATAGAATCCGCCGGGTCCGAGATGGTCGAGGAGGGCTCCGTAGGGGCCGGCACGGGTATGTCGGCGTACGACTTCAAGGGAGGGATCGGCACGTCGTCGAGGAAGGTCACGACCCCGGCTGGGGACCACGTCGTCGGCGTCCTCGTGCTGGCGAACCACGGCGAGAGGTCGGACCTGCTCATAAGGGGAGTCCCCGTCGGACGGTCCCTTGACACCCCGAACCCGAAGAGGAGGGAAAGCGGTTCGATAGTGATGATAGTCGCGACTGACGCCCCTGTCGACTCGCGCCAGCTCGGGAGGTTGGCCAAGAGGGCGCCGCTCGGGCTGGCCCTCACGGGTTCGTGCGCCCACAGCGGGAGCGGTGACATCGTCATCGCATTCTCGACGGCGAACGTCCACAACAGGTTCATCGGTGACCCCGTCCTTACTGACAAGCTCATGAGGGACGGTGACATGGACCGCGTCTTCAGGGCGACGGTCGACGCCACCGAGGAGGCCATCCTGAACGCGCTCTTCAAGGCCGATACGATGACTGGACGGGACGACCATGTCGTCCCGGGCCTCCCGCTGGACGAGACCATAGGCCTACTGCGGGAACATGGTCTCGTGCACCGCAACGCCGAGGCCACAAGAGCAGACGGGAGATAGGTTTTTCAGGGTCGATTCCCATGGTCCCGCGTCGCCAGGCGCGACATCGGTGATGAGAGGGCCATGACTCCCAAGGGCAAGGACGCGTTCGAGAAGGCCAGGCTGTCCGTCAAGAAGGCGGAGATAGAGAAGTTGGTCAAGGACCTCGTGAGGATCCCGAGCCACTCGAACGTCCCAACGAGGGAGAAGGAGGTCGCCCATTTCCTGCACGAGTTCCTCGAGGCCGAGGGGATCGAATCGAAGCTGAGGGACGCCGAGAAGGGCAGGCCGAACGTCATCGCCAGGATAGAGGGCACGGGAGGCGGCCGGAGCCTCATGCTGAACGGGCACACCGACACGGTCCCAGCCTACGAGATGGACATAGCCCCGTTCACCCCGAAGGTGGAGGGCGGGAAGCTGTACGGACGGGGGTCCCTTGACATGAAGGGCGGGGTCGGCTCGATGGCAATGACCCTCGTCGCCTTCAGGCGCGCGAAGGTGCAGCTAGAGGGGGACCTCTTCCTGACCGCGGTCGTCGGGGAGGAGGAGAAGAGCGAGGGGACCGAGGACCTGGTCCTCAAGGGGCCCAGGGCGGACATGGCGATCGTCGGCGAGCCCACGGACCTCGAGATACAGCCCACGCACCGCGGCCTCGAATGGCTCGACGTCCACTTCTACGGCAAGGCCGCTCACGGTGGCCAGGCGGAGCGCGGGGTCAATGCGATCTCCAAGGCCGCGAAGTTCGTCAACGCCCTCGAGGCGGACCTGCTCCCCAGGATACGTGAGAGGAAGAGCAAGCACACCCTCCCTCCGACGCTCAACCTGGGCGTCATCAGAGGGGGACAGCAGCCGAGCGCCGTGGCCGACCACTGCGTCATAAAGCTAGACAGGAGATGGACCCCGGAGGAGACCCTGGACCAGGTGTTCGGGGAGATATATGCGGTCTTCGACGCCATCAAGAAGGACGACCCTGAGTTCAAGGCCGAGCTCAAGCGGGACCCGACCAACATGAAGTCGATGACCCATGTCCCCAACGTGGTCCTGAGGAGCCACCCCGTCGTGAGGTCGCTGGAGAAGGCCGTGGCGGAGGTCACGCGCGAACCGGCGAGACTCGCGAGCTTCTGGGGGTGGACGGACGCCGCCCTCCTCACTCACTTCGCGAAGATGCCGAGCGTCATATTCGGTCCCGGGGGCGCAGGCGCGCACTCGCGCGTCGAGTATGTCCTGACCGACGACCTCGCCAAGTGCACGCAGGTCTACACGAAGGTCGCTTTGGACATCTGCAACCGCCGCAAGGAGTGACGGTCAGACCTCCGCGGGAACATGCCGCAGGATCTGGCCAGCCCGCTCCTTCGTGTGCTCGCCGTCCTTGACGGTGAGCTGGCCGTTGACGAGGACGTGACGGATGCCTTCTGGATACCTGTGGGAGTCCTCGAAGGTCGCCACATCGCGGACCGTCCGCGGGTCGAAGATGACTATGTCCGCGAACATCCCCTTCGCGAGGACCCCTCGGTCCCTGAGTCCCATCCTCTCCGCGGGGATGGAGGTCATCTTCCTCACCGCTGCCTCGAGGGAGATGACGCGCTTCTCGAAGACGTATCTCCTGAGGACCCTCGGGAACGTGCCGTACGACCTGGGGTGAGTCGCCGAGTGCCCCGTCGGGCCATAGGGGGCCTCTGATTCTCCATCCGAACCTATGCATGATACCGGATGCTGGATCACCCTGATGACATCGTCCTCCGACATCTCGTGGAAGACTGCTCCGATGCTCATCTCTTCGTCTATCAGGAGATCTAGGGCCGTCTCCGCGGGGTCCTTCCCGAGCTCCGTCGCCACATCCGACACGGACCGGTTCTCGAACCTCTTGTTCCGTTCCTGCGTGAAAGAGCCAACGACGATGTCCCCCCACCCGTCCTCGAAGACCGTGTTCTCCCAGTCCGTGAGGGGGTCCTCCCACTCTCTCTTTATCCTCTCTCGTGTGGGGCCGTCCTTGATCCTGGCTATGACTGTGTCCTTGTCCCCGACCCTGGCCCACGGGGGCAGGAGGACGTCCAATCCTGTGCTGGAGGCGGTGTATGGGTAGACGTCCATGGCGACATCCACTCCCGAAGCCCGCGCCTCGTCTATCATCTGCAGGGTGGTGTTGACAAGGCCCCAGTTCCTCCTCCCGCAGACCTTGTGATGGGATATCTGGACTCGGGAGCCCGACTCCTTGCCGATCCTTATGGCCTCCGCGACTGCGGCCACCAGGTTTCGCCCTTCGTTCCGAATGTGGCTCGCATAGAACCCGCCCATAACAGCCGAGGTCCTGGCAAGGGATATGATCTCTTCTGTAGTGGCATAGCACCCCGGCGCGTAGATGAGACCGGTGGACAGGCCGAACGCCCCCTGGCTCATCGCCTCCTTCAGCAGCTCGTTCATCCGGCCCAGCTGATCGTCAGTCGGCGCCGCGTCGCCCATCCCCAGCACCGCCCTCCGCAGGGTGTCAGCGCCGACGAGGGTGGCCACGTTGACCGATGTCCTGAGGTCCGCGAGCCTCAGGAAGTATTCGTCCAGGGAGGACCAGTCGAGAGTGACCCCGAGCTGTTCCGCGCTCCGCATCTCTGTTTCGCGCGCGGCGCCGATCATCGGGGCGGCGGACCCACCGCAGTTCCCGAGCAGTTCCGTCGTCACTCCCTGGCGTATCTTGCTCTCCGCCAGCGGGCAGCATAGTAGGTAGAGGTCGGAGTGTGTGTGGATGTCGATGAAACCGGGGCAGACAACGAGCCCACGTGCCTCGATGACCATGGCGCCCTTCCCTTCGCCCTCCCGGTAGATCCCCGCAATCCTAGTCCCGTCGACCGCGACGTCCCTCGACAGGCCGGGACCACCGGTCCCGTCCACGACGGTCCCGCCTCTGATCAACAGTTCGTGCATGGCTGCACCATACCGCCGTCCTGGAGAGAATACGAGGCCGGCGTCGAGTGAATCCCGTTCGATGATATTAAACGGTTTGTCGGCGCGGAAAGGTATTTCGGTGTCGTTCGCCCTGCAGTGGTCGATGGAACGCGACATCACTTTCCTCAAGTACCAGGGATGCGGGAACGATTTCATCCTAAAGGATGAGCTCGACGGAAGGACCACTCCGGATGCCGAGAGGAGCCTCCTGGCAAAGAAGCTCTGGGACAGGCACTTCTGGGTCGGTTCGGACGGCATACTCTTCGTGGAGGGCGCGGACGGTGTCGACGGCTCGATGCGCCTCTTCGAGCCTGCCGGGAACGAAGCGGACATGTGCGGGAACGGGCTGAGATGCGTCGCCGCGTTCCTCATGAAGAAGCTCGGGAAGGACGAGGTGGATGTCCTCACGAGGGACGGCGTGAAACACATCGTGAGAAGAGGGGAGGAGTTCACGGTGGACATGGGGCCCGTGAGGACGAGACGCCAGGACCTCGCGAAGTACGTCACGGATGCGGGCGCGCCTGACGACTCAATGTTGCGTTTCCCCGTGACGATCGCGGGAGCCCCGACGATGGCCTCGATACTGAACACGGGTGAACCGCACATCGTCGCTGTGACCGGGGACCTCGAAGGCGCGGACATGGAGGCCATAGGCACCGAGGTCAACGCCGACCGGCGCCGGTTCCCCGAGTACGTTAACATCAACCTCATGAAGGTGCAAGGGCCACACGAGATCGCGGTCAGGACCTACGAGAGGGGTGTCTTCAAGGAGACCCTGGCGTGCGGGACGGGCACAACGGCGTGCGCGTCCGCCGCCGTGATGCTCGGCCTGGTCGCTCCCGGCCCTGTCACGGTCCACGCAAGGGGTGGTGACCTCACAATCGAGCTACACCCCGACGACCGGGCATCGATGACCGGCCCCGCGGTAGAAGTGTACGAGGGGCGGGTCAGGATAAAGGTCTGACCACGCCGTTCGTGAGAGGTTTGTCGGAATCAATCAGCCGCTCTTCATCTTCTTCAGGACTTCCTCGGCCGCCGCAAGGGTCCGCTCCACGTCGTCAGCCGTGTGCTCAGTGCAGGTGTAGAGGGGCTTGTCCGGGTGGAAGTGCAGCCCCCTCGCCATGAGGCCGTAGTCGAACCTCTGCCTGAGCTTCGAGTCGCACTTGGCCGCATCCCTGTAGGAGGATATCCGTCCCTTAGTGAAGACGATGTTGAACGTGGACCCGGGGCCTATCGCCTTCGCGTCGAAACCGTTCCTCGAGAAGAGGTCGTTGAGCCCGTTGCGTATCTTGTCCGTGGTCCCGTTGAGAGCCTTGTAGGTCCCAGGCTGTTCCAGGACACCGATGGTCGCCATGCCTGCCGCGAGGACCGTCGGGTGCCCGTTGAACGTCCCGCCGTGGAAGACCCTCTGGTCCTTCGGTGTCGTCACGGGGTTGCACGCGTCCATTATCTCCTTCTTGCCGAGGAACGCGCCGCACGGGAACCCGCCGCCTATGATCTTACCAAGGGCCATCATGTCGGGGTAGACCCCGAAGTCGGTGCACGCGCCGCCGAGCTTGTCCATCCTGAAGCCGGACATGACCTCGTCGAAGATGAGGACTATGCCCAGCTCCTGGGTGACCTCCCTGACAGCCTTGAGGAACTCGATGCTCGGGACGACGAAGCCCCTCTGCACCGGCTCCATGATCACCGCGGCGAGCTCCTCCTTGTGCTGTCTTATGAGCTTCACGGTGTTCTCGATGTCGTTGTAGGGGAGGACGACCACGTTCTTCAGGGTCGCGTCAGGCGTCCCGAACGAGCCCGGGACGTTCGTCGGTGCGTTGGCCGGGCCCGCCTTGTCGACCGCGGGCGCCAAGCTGACAAGGACCTCATCGTAGGAGCCGTGATACGCCCCCTCGAACTTGGCTATCTTGCCGCGCTTCTTCATCCCCTTGCAGATCCTCAGGGTGTGGAGGGTGGCCTCCAGCCCAGAGTTGGTGTACCTGACGGAGTCGGCGAACGGGAAGATGGACTTCAGCTTCTTCGCCATCCCCGCCTCGAGCTCGTGCGGGGCCCCGAATATCAGGGTGCCGTCCTTATCCATCTGGTTCCTGATGGCCGCGTTCACCTTCGGATGGCCGTGGCCGAGTATCAGCGGGCCGAAGCACAGCATGTAATCGATGTACTCGTTCCCGTCGAGGTCCCAGAGGTGCCCGCCCTTGGCCTTGTTGGAGTAGACGGGGTATGGCGAGTAGAACTTCACGTTCCCGGTGACCCCTCCGGGCAGATGCTTCGATGCCTCGAGGAACCACGCCTCGCTCTTCTTGGTCCTCGCCTTGTACTCCGCTATCGGGTCCCATGTGCCGGCCATTCGCTCACCCGAGGTATATCTTCGTGGGGTCCAGCGACCTGAGCGTCAGGACCTCCTTCTCCGTCGGCGGTGGCGTCTGCTCCACCTTCGCGGCGACCTTCAGGGGCCATGGGGTGTTCTCCTGGACCTTCTCAAGGGTCACACCAGGGTGAAGCGACGTCAGCATCATCTCGCCCGTCGCCTCGTCGAACTTCATCGTGCACAGGTTGGTGATGACCGCGTACGGTCCGCCCCCTTGGAGCTTGAGCGCCTTCCAGGCCTGCTTCCCGTCGAGGAACCCCGGGCTCGTCTTGAAGTCGACCTTCTCTACGAACCTGCGCTTCTCGTGGGGCGTTATGACGATGATCTTCTTCACGTTCGACGCGATGTCGCACGCGCCGCCGCTCCCCGGGAGCCTCACCTTCGGTGTCTTGTATTGGCCGATGACGGTCGAGTTGATGTTCCCGTACTTGTCGATCTGAGCGCCCCCGAGGAAGCCCACGTCGATCTTACCCCCCTGGAGGTAGTAAGCGAACTGCTCGTACATCGAGCAGACGCTCTTCGCACCGGTGACGAGGCACGGGTCCCCGATGGACAGGGGCATCCTGCTGGGGTTGGAGCCGACCGCACCGGATTCGTAGACCATGTTCAGGCCAGGGGCCTGCAGCTTCTTCGCCAGGTTCGCAGCGAGGTTCGGGATACCGACACCGACGAGGACGGACTCCTTGTCCTTGAGCTCCCTTGCCGCAACGACGACCATCAGCTCGCTTGGTGAAACGTCTATCATGTCTTTTCCCTCCTCACACGCTCCCGTAGCTGACCGGGGTGCTGTATGCGGCCCTCGGGAGCAGCTTCAGGACCTTCTCCGCCGTGAGCTTCTTCATGTACGCCTGACGGTCCTCGACGCCATACACCCATTCCTGCATCCACTTCATGGTGGTGTCGTGCTCCTTGGTGACGTCGTCCCACTGCATGTAGAACTCGTTGTCCCTGTCGTAGTAGCCCTGCGTGTATGACGGGTGGGCGCACCATGGTTCGTGGACGACCGCGTGGACGGCGAAGTCGGGTATGAGAGTCCTGTTCGGGTCGGACCTTATGACGTCCTCGCCGACGATCTCCTCACAGGAGATGATGACCTTCTTCGATGCGAACGCGGCGTCCTTCTGCTCACCTATTATGCCCCAGATGTGGGCGTTGCCGTTGACATCCGCCCTCTGGACATGGACGACCGCGACATCGGGGTTCAGAGGAGGGACGACCATGATGTCGTCACCCGTGTACGGGTCCTTGACGGTCTTGATGTTGGGGTTGAAAGGCGGCAGGTCGGACCCCTTGTTGGTCCTCATCGGCAGGAACGGCATGTTCGTCGCGCCTGCGAACAGCCTCCCCGACAGCCCGAAGTGAGTGTACTCGTCGATCTCGATCGGCTTGGGCTGCCCCTTCTCGAGCGCACGCCTGAAGCACCTGAGGGAGCCCACGCCGGGGTTGCCCGCGTAGCTGAACACTACCTTCTTGCCGCAGCCCGCGGCGATCATCTGGTCGTATATGATGTCCGGGGTCGCCCTGGCAAGGGTGAGGTCCTTCCTGCCCTGCCTTATGATCTCATGCCCTGCTGCGAACGGGATCATGTGGGTGAATCCCGCCAGGTAGACGGTGTCGCCGTCCTTGACGTGCTTCGCCACCGCTTCCTTCATGCTCATCAGTTTGCTGCTGTCCATCCTGCATCACTCCCTTCACTGGTCTGGAACGAACTTGAATCCGTACCTTATGACGCCCTCTTCCGTGTAGATCTTCTTGAGCTCGGTCCTGACGGGCATCCCCATCTTGACCTCCTTCGGGCTGACATCGGACATCTGTCCTATGACCTTGGGCCCCTCTGCGAGCTCGACTATGGCGACGGGGTACGATCCGCCTGCCTTCTCCTGTTCCGCGAACTCCGGCGGGGCACCGCCCGCCCCTATCAGGACGAAGGTGTGGACCTTGCCCTTTCCGCTCAAGTGGACCTCCTCGAACTCTGAGGAGGCGTTGCAGTACTTGCATACCCCCTTCGGCGGGAAGTTCACGGATCCGCACTTCTTGCACTTCTGTCCTATCATCTTGTAGCGCTGCGGGATGGTGCGCCAGTACATCGGGATCGAGACATGTGCCATTCTTCACACCTCCTCACTTGATTGCTCCTTTGAGTTTCAGGTATTGGACGTAGTTGATGTAGTCCTTCTTGGCGATCTGGGAGGCGACGGTGGAGGCCGGCTTCCGGTCGCCGACGACCTTCAGGCTGATGGCGTCACTCCCGGCCCCTGAACCGTAGGATACGACCAGGATCCTGTCGCCGACCTTGGCGACATCCAGGGCTGCTGCGAGCGCGGTCGGAGTCGAAGCTGCCCCGAGGTCGCCCAGGTTCGAGGCGACCAGACTGGATGCCAGCTGCGCGTCCTGGGCGCCCAGCTTCTTGCCTACCGCCCCTGGCACCTTCGCGTCCGGCTGCTGTATCACGACATGTTGGTACTCCTCGCCCTTCCTGCCGAGCTTCTTCAAGAGAGCAGAGGCAGCCCTGGTCGTATTGGTCATCAGCGCCGCCTCAAAGAACTTCTTCACGTTCAGATCGTGGATGAGCTCGTCCTCGCCGGTCTTGAACCGCTCGCCGAAGTGCTCGCTCGCATACGATGCAGACCCTTCCAGCTCCGCGATGAGGTTGTCCGAACCTAGAACGTACGCGGCTGCGCCTGCGCCCAGTCCGTGCTCGACAGTGGTCCACATGCTCGCCCGCGGCGCATCTGCCACCGCTATGAGCGCGTGTCCCGCCGGGTTCGACATCACGTGCTCGAAGCCCGCTATCATCGCCTCCGTCCCGGCCCTCGTGGATGTCGTGTGGTCCGAGCTGAATATTCCGCTGGGGATGCCCGCTCCGCACATGACCGTCCCCGAGAGAAGCTTCTCGACGTACGGGGCCGAAGTGGATGCCATGGCGAACCGGGTGACCTTCTCCGGTCCGAGTGGCACCGATTCCAGCGCCCTCTTCGAGACCTTCGTCGCGGCGGTCAGGACGTCCTCGTCCAGGCCCATCACGGACTTCTCGACGACTCCCGCGGCTCCAAAGGAGCCCCATGCCGCGGCGTAGTCCTCCTTCTTGATCCTCATTCGGGGGATGTAGACTCCGTAACCGGATATGCCGACTGTCATCTCATTCACCTCTCCAGGATCGACACTGCGACAGTACCGCCGGAGCCGCCCACGTTGTGTATCAGCCCGCGCTCGGCTCCCTTGACCTGCCTGACGGGCTTGTCGACCTTGCCCCTCAGCTGGTTGAACATCTCGTATGCCTGTCCGGTCCCGGTCGAGCCGATCGGGTGCCCCTTGGACTTGAGCCCGCCACTCGCGTTGACGGGCTTGTCGCCAGTTATCTGCGTGTGGCCCTCCTCGATGAACTTCCCGGCAGCGCCCTTCTCGCAGAACCCGAGGTCCTCGTATGCGAGGAGCTCGGCGATCGTGAAGCAGTCGTGTATCTCGGCGAGCTGTATGTCCTTCGCGGTGCGTCCGGCCATCTTGTACGCTTTCTGGCTCGCGCGCTTCGTCCCCTCCAGCGTGCACGTGTCCACCCGGTCATGGATCGCCAGGTAGTCGCTGGATGTGCCGAAGCCTGTCACGTAGATGGGTGTATCGGTGTACTGCTTCGCTATCTCAGCGTCGCAGACGAGGACAGCCGATGCGCCGTCGGTCGTCGAGCAGCAGTCGAACAGGTTCAGAGGATAGGCGACAATTGGCGCCTTCATCGCCTGCTCCAGGGTTATCTCCCTCTGGAACTGGGCCTTCGGGTTCTGAGCCCCGTTCTTGTGGTTCTTGACGGCGACCATGGACAGGTGCTCCCTCTTGGTCCCGTAGACATGCATGTGCCTGTGGGCGATGAGCCCGTAAAGCCCAGAGAACGTCGTGCCCGCCAGCCGTTCGTACTCGGTGTCTCCCGAGACCCCCAGCCAGTACTTCTGCTTCGTGCCCGACACGTCGGTCATCTTCTCGACTCCACCGGCGATGGCGACCTTGCTGTTCCCGGAGAGGACGTCCATTATGGCGGTGACCAGCGCGTAGCCCCCGGACCCGCATGCGTTCTCGACCCTGATCGTGTTGATGTACGGGAGTCCGCAGTACTCAGCCACCAGAGCGGACATGTTCCCGAGTTGGAACCCGCCCGAGCCGAGGTTGCCGACATAGATCGATTCGATGGCCTTCGGGTCGACCCCCTTGTCGACGCTCGCGACCATGTCCTTGTAAGCCTCGAAGAAGAGCTCCTTGATGCCCTTCTCGGGGAACTCCCCGTACTTGCTCTGCCCTGCACCGACAATCGCAACTTTTCTCATATTCATCCCCTCGCCAAGCACCCATCATCCGGAGGACGCCCCCTTTACAGGAGCACCGTCCGGGACAGCGGCCTGTCAGCGAGTCTGGATTGGCTTTTGTCGAAACACGAATCCGGCTATTTAACCATTCTTAAAGGACATGCGTCAGGCCGACGAATTAGACATGCGCATACGATAATCACGGGAGGTGCACACAAGTGCGTTTCCGATTTCGGACGCCGCAATCGAGCTTCGTATCGGTCTGCAGCCCGACTTGGGCAGATGCTAAATATCGAGTCGGCCATGCTTTACACATCACACTTCTCGAAGGGGAAGAACATGCGGTCGTACAAGGACATACCTCTCTGGAAGAACGTCAAGGAGAGCGAGTGGGACGATTGGAAGTGGCAGCTCCGGAACAGGGTCACGGACCTGAAGCAGCTCAAGCAGATCGTGAACCTGACCAAGGAGGAGGAGGCGGGCGTCAAGAAGTCGCTCGAGGTCCTCAGGATGGCCATCACGCCCTACTGGGCGACGCTGATGGACCCCGACGACCCCCATGACCCCATCAGGATGCAGGCGATCCCGACCATCAAGGAGATCGACTTCAGCGCATCCGATATGGAGGACCCGCTCTTCGAGGACATCGACTCGCCGGTCCACGGGCTGACCCACAGGTATCCCGACAAGGTCCTATTCCTGATCACCGACCAGTGCGGCATGTACTGCAGGCACTGCACGCGCAGGAGGCTAGCGGGACACGCGGATGCGGAACGCGGCCAGAGCGACCTCGACAAGGCAATCAAGTACATCGCCAAGCACGACGAGATCCGTGATGTGCTCCTGTCAGGGGGCGACTGCCTGATATCGTCCGACGAGAGGCTCGAGAACATCGTCTCCAGGCTCCAGGCGATAGAGCATGTCGATATAGTACGCATGGGCAGCAGGGCACCAGTGACCCTCCCGCAGAGGATCACCCCTGAACTCTGCAACATGCTCAAGAAGCACCACCCGATCTGGCTCAACACACACTTCAACCACCCGAAGGAGATCACCGAGGAGTCCAAGCGCGCGGTCGAGATGCTTGCGGACGCGGGCATACCCGTCGGGAACCAATCCGTCCTGCTCAAGGGGATCAACGACTGCCCGACGATAATGAAGAAGCTCGTCCAGGACCTGGTCAAGATCCGCTGCAGGCCGTACTACTTCTACCAGTGCGACCTGTCCAAGGGCATCGAGCACTTCAGGACCTCCGTGGCCAAAGGGATAGAGATCATGGAGGCGCTCAGGGGCCACACATCGGGGTACGCAGTCCCCATGTTCATAGTCGATGCGCCAGGGGGCGGCGGGAAGGTCCCAGTCACCCCGAACTACCTCATCTCAATGTCCGACAAGAGGGTAATCCTCAGGAACTATGAGGGAGGAGTCTTCCAATATCCTGAGCCCAAGGACCGGGTCAGTGTCTGTCCTCCGAACTGCAAGATGTGCGAGGACTACCCCATGGTCGAGAGCAAGGAAGGGGTCTCCGGCGTGCTGTCCGGGCGCAGGTTCTGCCTGATCCCCGAGGGCAACGCGAGAGCGGCTAGGCGGGCGAAGTTCGGAAAGAAGGCTCCTGAGGTCCTGACCGGTTGCGCCAGGAAGGAGTAGGGCGCAGGAAGCCGACACGAACCCCTCAAACGCTTTCCCATCTCTTCACTGAGATGGGAATCCTTTTCGTGTTGACAGTCCGAAAAGGTTATTAACGGAGACACATTAATCGGCGACAAATTCTGCCAGAGGCGACATCATGCAGAGGAACATTTTCATAGAGGAGCTCACGCACACGCCTATCGAGAAGCAGCCCATCGAGTTCGTCGAGAGGAAGGGTATCGGTCATCCCGACAGCATCGCTGACGGCCTTTCGGAGAGCGTCTCGAGGGCCCTGTGCAAGATGTACCTCGAGAGGTACGGTAGGATCCTCCACCACAACACCGACGAGACGCAGATCGTCGGGGGCCAGTCCGCCCCGAAGTTCGGCGGCGGCGCAATCCTAGAACCCATCTACATACTCCTCGTCGGTAGGGCGACCACCAGCGTCAATGGCGAGAGGCTGCCCTACAGGACGACCGCGATAAAAGCGGCCTACGAGTACCTTCAGAAGACCTGCAAGAACCTCGACGTCGACTGGGACGTCGTGCTCGACTGCATGATCGGCCAGGGCAGCGTGGACCTCAGGGGGCTCTACGAGACGAAGAGGGGGCTCGCCAACGACACCTCGTTCGGCTGCGGGTTCGCGCCCTTCAGCGAGACCGAGAAGATCACACTAGAGACAGAGCGCTACATCAACGGCAAGCTCTGCAGGAAGATGCCAGAGATCGGAGAGGACGTCAAGGTCATGGCATGCAGGAGGAACGATGCCATCGATGTGACCGTCGCCGCGGCGATGGTCGACTCGAAGATCCCGGACAAGGACCACTACAAGAGCGTCATCCAGGAGTGCAGGGATGACATCACGGACTTCGCCCAGAAGATGACCAAGCGCAAGGTCAGGGTGTTCGTCAACACCGCGGACGACTACTCCAAGGACATCTACTACCTCACCGTCTCCGGGCTCTCGATGGAGAACGGCGACGATGGCTCCGTCGGCAGGGGCAACAGGTCCAACGGGCTCATCACCCCGATGAGGCCGATGAGCATGGAGGCCTCGGCCGGCAAGAACCCCGTCACGCACGTCGGGAAGCTCTACAACCTCCTGTCGAACCAGGTGGCGGCCGAGATATACAAGGCCGGACGCGGGGACATAGTGGAGGTCCACACGAGGATACTGTCGCAGATCGGCAAGCCGATCGACGAGCCCCAGGCGGCCAGCGCCAACCTGATATTCGCGCAGGGCGCGGACGTCAAGAAGCTCGAGAAGGATGCGAGGGCCATATTCGACACGTACCTCGAGAACATCGACAGGCTGACGGACCAGATAGTCTCCGGGAAGCTCACAGTGTTCTGAGGCCCGGGAGCACAGGCCACCGGTGTCTCACTGGTGGTCGGTCCCGCCCTCGAGCTTCCTCAGCTCGTCGTCCCTCGCCTTCAGGAGCTTCGCGAACTCGGAGAGTTCTCCCTCTATCGAGTGGAGCCTCTCCCAGTCGGCCTCCAGCCTCTGCTCGTCCTTCCTGACGGCCTCTTCACGCTCGGCGAACTTGAGGTAGAGGTCGTCGAGCTCCTGCTTCCTGCGGGCGAGCTCCTCGAGGGTCTTCTGGTCGACCATGGTCGACAGCCCCTCCTTCGACCCCTCGACCTTCTCCCACAGGTCCTGGATCTCCACGCGCTCCTTCTCCAGCCTCTCGATCTCGACGGCGATGGTGCGCTCCTTCGTCTCGACGTCCCTCTCGCGCAGTCTCAGGTCCTCCTCGAAGTGCCTGAGCTCGACCTCGCGCCTGACCAGAGCCTCGTCGCTGACCTGCGACGGTTCAGCCTTCTGGACCGGCCTCGCCTCCCTCGCCAGGACCGCGACCCTCTCGCGGACCTCCTCCTCTATCTGCTCCCTGCGGGTCAGCAGCTCCTGCCGCCACTTCTCGAGCTCTCCCCTGAGCTGCTCCAGGCCAGAATCCTTCTGGCGTAGGAGGGTTCGCTCCTTCTCCACCTCGACCTGCAGCAGTTCGAACTCATGGACGCTGTTCTCCAGTTCCCCTGCCTTAGCCGCCAATCTGGCCTCCTTTGACTCCAGCTCGGCCTTCTTGCCGGCGATCTCGTCCAGGACGGCCCTGTACTCCTCGACGGACTTGTCCATGCCCTCCTCGCGCATCCTCAGGGCGGTCTCCATGCTCGCCAGGCGGGCCTTGAGGTCCTCGACCTCGCTCTCCTTCCCCAGGAGCTCCGCCGTCTTGGAGTTCAGCTCAGCCTCCTTGCTGAGCAGCTGCGCCTCCTTCGCGGCCGCCGACCCAGCGGCCTCTGCGGTCAGGATGCGCTCGCGCTCGAGGCTCTCCTTCTCGGCCGCGAGCTCCGACCTCAGGCGCGAGACCTCGCTCCGGTCCTCTGCCATGACGGTCTGGTGGCCCTCCACCTTCGAGGCGACCTCCGCCTCTATCGCGGCGACGGCTGCCTCCCGTTCCTCTAGAGACTTCAGTTTCCGGGAGAACTCCTCCTCCCTGGCGCCCTGCTCCTTCGCGACCCTGTCCAGGTCGGACCTCCATGCCTCGAGCTCCTCGGACATGCGCTTGAGCTCCGCCTGGGCCGCATCGTGTGATGACTTGGACTTCTCGATGACCTCGTCGAGGCCTCTCAGCTCCTCCTCCTTCCCCCTGAGCTGGGCGACCTGCGCCTCGAGGGCCTTCTCCTTCGCGGAGAGTATCTGGGCGGTCTCCTCGAGGGACTTACCCCTCGACTCGAACTCCTCCTTCGAGCGCTCAAGGTCCGACCATCCGTCCTCGACCTCCTTCAGGGACCGGTCCCTCTCGGCATCCAGCGCCTGCCTCTCCGCGGCGAGAGCAGCCCGCGACTCCTCGAACGCCTTCCTGGCGGACTCCAGTTCCGAGGCCTCCGAGGCAAGTCCCGCCTTGACGGAGGCGATCTCGGACTCGCCGTCGGCGAGCCTGGATTCCCTCTCGCCGAGGGCCACGTCCGAGGCGGCAACGCGCCTCTCCCTCTCGGCGACCTCCTGGGCCTTTCCGTCGCATTCCAGCGCCCGGGCCTCTACCTCCCTCGAACGCTCCTCGAGCTCCCGCATCCTCTCGTCTATGGATGCGAAGCGGTCCTTGTGCTCGACCTCGACGGCCCTGAGGCCGGCATGCCGCTCATCGAGGGAGGCGCTCTCCTGCGAGAGGCGGTGCTCCAGCTCGGCGAGCCTCGCCTCCTTCGCCTCGAGCTCCTGGACCTTTGAAATGTGAAGCTTCTCCTTCTCCTCGAACTCCGCGGCGAGGGCCTGCAGCCGTCTCCCCTCGGACGAGACAGCGTCCTTCTCGCCCTCGAGCTTCGAGAGCCTGGCTGCGATGTCACCCTGGGACTCCGAGACCCGCTGTTCGAACTCCTCCCGCTCCTTGGCGAGCGACGCGCGGTCCAGCTCTATAGCCCCGTTCCGCCTGTCCGCCTCTTCGCGGTCCCGTCTCACGGACGCGCCTTCGGCCTCCAACGCGCGCCTCGCATCCTCGAGGGACTTCTCCTTCTCTGCGAGGGCGCGTTCCGCTGCGGCCATCCTCTCCTCGCGCTCGGTCACCTCTCCTTCGAGGGACGCCATCTCCGCCTTGACGGCCGCGAGGCTGTTGGCCTCCTCCTCGAGGGCTCTCGCGCGCTCGTCGAGCTTCGCCGCCCGTTCCTTCACCTCGGATTCGAGGGAGTCCAGCTTTCCGGCCAGCTCCCCCTCCCGCTTCTCGATCTCCTCCTTGAGCCTGTGGATGGCCTCCTCGCGCCTGACGAGCTCTCCGTCCCTCGTCGTGTTCGCCGACGCGATCTCGTCCAGTTCCTTCTTCCACTCCTCAAGCTCCGACTGCTGTGCCGACACCTCTTCCGAACGGGAATCGAGCGATGACTTGACCTCGGCGAGCTTCGCGCGCTCGTCCTCGAACGCGGCCTTCTTGGCCTCGAGCGCCGCGAGCTCCTCCTCGATGGCCTTCGCCTGATCCTTTGTCATGCGGGCCTTCTCTTCGAGGGTGTCCTTGGTCTGCTGGAGCATCTCGGCGGTGCCCTGGAGCGACTCCTGCTTCACGGCTATCTCCCGCTGGAGGGTCTCGAACTCCTCCTTCTGCTTGTCGACCCCCCGCCTGAAGGTGTCCAGTTCGACGCGCTCCTCGGCCATCCTGAGCTCGGAGGCGGCGACGTCGCTCGACCTCTGGTCCAGTATGGTCTTCATCTCCTCGAGGGAGAAGGACTTCTCCTGTACGTCCTTCCGGTCCTCTTCCAGCCTCGACTCCCTCTCCTCGAGGGACCTCTCGACCTCGGCCTGCTTCCTCTGGTGATCGGACCGCTCCTGCTCGAACGCGAGCCTTTCCTGCTCGAGCTGGTTGCGCTCCTGCATGAACTTCTCCTTGGACGCCTGCAGTTCGGTCTCGAGTGACTGCTGGCGCGCCTCCAGGTCCGACGCCGCGGCCTCTACCTCCTTGCGGCGCTTCTCCGCGGACGCCTGCAGCGCCTTCAGCTCGGCCTCGCGGGCCTCGACCTCCTGCTTCGCCTCCTGCACGGTCGCGCTCCGCTCCTTGAGCTGTGCCTCGAACTCGGTCAGGGCCTTCTTCCTCGCGTCCGCCTCCTTCGAGAACCTGTCCTCGTCCGACCGGAGCTTCTCCTCGCGCTTCTGCAGCTCCGCGCTCCTCCTGGACAGGTCGGACTTGGCCTTCTCCATCTCATCCAGCAGCCTAGACCGCTCCTCCGAGAGGGACGCCTCCTTGTTCTTGGCCGCAGATTCGATCAGGGCGGCCTTCTCCAACGCCTGCTTGGCCTCCGCCTCCGCCGACGCCAGCTGCTTCTCCTTCGTCGCCATCTCCTCGATCTTGGACGCGGCGGCCCTCTCGTGTTCGGTGAGGGTCTGCTCCTGGGCGACCAGGCGCGACTTGAGGGCCTCGAGGTCCGAAGTGAGTCTCGTGACCGACGCCTCCCGCTCGGAGACCTGCGCGGAGTCGCGCTCGACCTCGGAGCGCATCCGTGCGATCTCCTCCTCATGGGACTTCTTCAGCCTGTCGAGCTCCTTCCTCTCGGAGTCCATCGCTGCGCGGTCCTTCTCGACCTCGACCTTCGTGAGGGCGATCCCGTGCTCCCTGTCCTCGAGCTTCTTCTCCTTGTCGCGGGCCTCGTCCGCCTGCCTGACGATGTTCGCCTCGCGCTCCTCGAGCGCCCTGAGTTTCTCGTCCATGGACCGGCGGTCGGCCTCGATCTTGACGGTCATCTCCGTGATGCGCTGCCTGTCCGCCTCCAGGCGCTTCGCCTCGGTCTGGAGCTCGTACATCTTCTGCTCGGTCTTCAGGGCGACGACCCTGTCGAGCTGCATGTACCTGGACTCGATCTCCTTCTCCATCGCCTCGAGGTTGGCCCGCTTCGAGTCGAGGTTCTTCATCTCCTTTTCAAGCCTCGTGCGGACCTTCGAGGTCAGGTCGGCCTCGTCCTTGGTGAGCTTGATCCTGAAATCCTCGAGCTCCTTCCTGGTCTGTCGGACCTTCAGAAGGGTCTGACGGACCTCCTGGCGCTCCTTCTCGAGCTCGAGCCGGTCGTGTCCCAGCTTCTTCGCCTCGGCCACGACCTTCTCCTCGGCCAGCAGGACCTTCCGCCGGTGGTCCTCGAGCTTCTCCGCCTCGATCATCAGCTCGTCCTGCTTCAGCTCGCTGATGAGCTTGTTCTCGATCTCTGGCCTGACGGGGGCGACCTTCGTCTTGTCCCCCGAGTAGATCTCGAGCTCCCTCTGGACGGAGGCTAGCTTGGAAGGTTCAAGGGTCGACGACTTAAGCGAGACTATGCACACGGACTTGTGGACGGCGACCAGGTCCCTGAGGGTCTGGAGCAGCCGGAGGACGCTCACGAACGCCCCCCTCCTCGAGGAACCTGCGGATGGTGAGGGTGAGGCGCTCCAGGTCCTTTGGGCCTATCGCCTCGTCGCTCATGGCGTTGGTGAGCCAGTAGACGGGCGTGTCCTTGAGGTTGAGGGCCTTCCGGAGGTTCTTCGGGTAGGTCCTGGAGACGATCATCCCCCTCATCCCCTGGGAGGACGCCTGTATGAAAAGTGAATACGCCAGATCCGGCCTTTCTTCCTCGACGAGGTACGTGACGGACGGTTCAAGGGCGGCTGGTTTCTCGGGTCCTGACGAAGGATCTGGGGCCGACTCCTGGCGCTTCGGGAGCTCCTCTTCGACCGGTGCGGATTGAGGTGCCTCCGGCTCTCGGGTTTCCTGCACTGGCTCTTCTGGGACGGGGGCCTCTTGGGTGGTCTTGGAGGCGCTCTCTCTTGCCTTGTCTCTCAGACCCATGTCATTCTGCTCCGTGGTGGTTACCACGCTTCGGGGGAAG
>JALOTO010000109.1 GCA_025457845.1 Thermoplasmata archaeon
GGGCTCTCGTACACCTGCATCGATGGATGCGCGCTCTGCTGCCTATGCCAGCCCGAGCTCCTGCCGGACGAGCTGGAGCGCTTCAGGAAGGACCCTAGGTTGTCGGCCGGGGTATCGGACACGCACATCTCGCCCGACGTGGACGGACCGGCCATAAGGCTCAGGGGGTCGTACGGCGCCTGCCACTTCCTGCAGGGAAGGAGGTGCACGATCTACGGCGACAGGCCCCACTTCTGCAGGCTCTTCCCGGTCAACGTCTTCGTGGGATGGAGGGTCCAGCTCAACGCCAACCTCTCGTGCAGGGGGATAGGGCTCCCTGGCGAGGACCTCGAGGCCGCGGGAAGGGAGGTCCTGAGGTGGCACGGCGAGGAGACGCTCTCCCAGGAACTGCGCGAGGCGTCGGATGTCTTCCGCCAGTTCGTCGACAACACCCGCGAGGCGAAGGTTGCCCAGTCATTCCAATCGGTCAGGAGGGCGGCCGACATGCTTGTCGACGACCTGACCGACAGGATCGGGCTGAGCAGGGTCCTGACGTACGCGGAGCACGGACGGACGAGGCAGAACTCGCCCCCTGAGGATTTCGCCAGACAGGCCAGGGGCACGGACGCCGACGCCGATGTGGAGCAGAGGGCGGTCATGGACGGGACGGACCTCTTCGACCTGGAGGAGCTGTCTCACCTGCCTGTCTACGCGGGGAAGGACCTCGGATGGAGCATATTCAAGCTCATCGGAGGCGAGATCGTGGGCCACAGGCTCGAGGAGGACGGAAGGATCACGGAGACCTCCAGGACCGCACCCTCGGATGTCGAGCCCATGCCCATGGACGCCTCCGGCAGGGAGGCCATGACCAGGTACCTCCGGCTGGTGAACTCCAGGGACTGCTTCATGGGGCACGCGGCCCACCTGCTCGACGACGAGGGCTACTCCTTCAACTTCGGGCAGGTGTACATCGGGGCGATGGCCACCAACGCCCTCGACCTGTGGTGGAGGGCGTCGTTCCTGGCCCGGCTCACAGGGAAGGAGTCGCTCGGAGCGGACGAGGTCAGGGAGGGGGTCGTCTTCTTCGACATGGACCTGCTCGACCTCCCCACGATCGGCGCGTTCATCTGAGCATCGACCACGGGCGGCGGAGCGATGTACCATTCCGTGCAGGGGACCCGGCCGCCCCCGTCGATTCTGTTTCATTCAAACCTCCCCCGTACGAAAGCGTTATCTATGCGAATTTCATCTAACCTTTTCGAAACTTTTCAGCGGGGGAGTACATACGGACAAACCGGCCGCAGTAACGTTGGACAAGAATGACAAGATCATATTGAAAATGCTTCAAGAGGACTGCAACGTCAGCCTCAAGAAGATCGGCGAGAAGACCGGCCTGTCCTCCTCGACCGTCCACTACAGGGTCAACAGGCTTATTGACGAGAAGGTCATCACGGGGTTCAAGGCATGCGTCGACCCGCTCAAGGTCGGCAAGGAGATACTGGCCATCTCCCTGATAACCGGGAAGTACGGGCCCGACTACTCCAAGAAGATCGGGGAGAAGATAGGGAAGATCCCCGGCGTCTGGGGCGTCTACTTCCTTCTCGGGAACATCGATTTCGCCATCCTGCTGAGGGCCTCCACCAGGGAGGAGCTCAAGGACATGGTCGACTCGTTCATCAAGATCGAGGAGGTAGAGAGGAGCAACACCTACCTCATACTCGAGAGGATGAAGGAAGACACGACCGTGCAGCTCTGAACGGGCCTGCCCGCTACCTGCTGACGACCTTCCTCGCCGCCGATAGGGCCTGGAGATAGGCCTCTATCCTCTTCACGCGGCTCGAAAGCAACCTCAGCTCGGCGGCCAGCTGCTCCTGGGCGATGGTGACCTCTTCGGGGACCTTCACGTCTAGGATTGGGGGCGGCGGCTCTGAGGCCATCGCGTGCACGTGGGCCAGCTGGTCCTTCAGGGCCGCTATCTCGTCCGTGAGCATGTCGAACCTGGGGTCGTCCTCCTCTTCCTCGGCCTCGGGTTCTGGCACGGGTTCCTCGACGGGGATAGCCCCGACGGCGGCCATCGCCTTGTCGATCTTCCTGTCGGTCGAGGCGAGGATGACTCCGAGACCCTTCGCTATCTTCTTGTCAAGCGCTCCCTTGAACTGTTCGAGCTCCGTGCTGAGGCGGGCCTCGGCCTCGACGGCCCTCGCGTCCTGCTCCTCCACCTTCCTGACGACATCCTGGAGGGCTCCCAGCTCCTTTGCGACGGTCTCCAGGAGCTTGATGTCCTTCTCCTCGAGGACCACCTGGTTCATGGGAGGAGGGTAGTTCTTGGAGGCGTCTATCATCGACATCATGTCGAGGGTCGGCCCGGTCCTCGCTAGCGCCTGCTTGATCGGCTCCAGCCTGGCGATGGCGGACTCCGCCATCCTCAGAGGGCTCTTGTTCCCCTGGCCGACCTCCCTGAGGTCGTCGATGACCTTCTCGAGCTGCCGCGTCGACTCCACTATGTCCGAGCTCTCCATCGCCCGGATGTCCCTTATGGCGTCCCTTCTGCCCTTCGCCGTGGCCGATTCCGTGGAGTGTCCCTCGTGCGGGTAGACGGTGACGAGGTATGTGACGCCGGACATGACCTTGCCCATGACATAGTCCCATGTCTGGCTGTGGACGGCGATGGACGACTTCTCGGCCCTCTCGAACATCAGGCAGAAGCAGTTGTTGGGGAGGTAGCAGACCTCGACCGAGTACGGATGGTTCCGGGCGAACATCGGGACCAGTTCGGAGCCTTCGCTCTGCACGGCGCTCATGTAGGCGCCGACATAGGCCCGCGCGTAGTTCGCCAGGTCCATGTCCGATGGAATCTTGCTCTTCGGACTATCCTTCTGGCCGATCATGGCAGCACCAGTGGCAGGCGTGCCCGGACTCTAAGTGGTTTTCGTTCGCGAAAGGCAGACTTCCTAAGGGCATCCTGTAGCATCGGAGAAATAGGTTTCCGGTCAAATCTCCGGTCTGATAATCAGCGGCCTAGATGGGCGACCGCATGCTCCGGGCTGCACTAATAGGCCGCCGCGGCCTCCCAATCATCGGACCACTTGACCTGCCCGGTCTTGAGCTCGAACTTGAGCCGGACCTTCCCCTCCTCGAAGAAGATGTAGGCCTTGCGGACCTGGGAGACATACAGCCGGCTCCACTTCCCCCTCTGGGTCAGGATCCTCCCCTCGCATGTGAGCAGCCCCTCGGCCATGAGGCTGTTGACCCGCCGGTAGCCCAGGGTCATCGGGATGTCCAGGTGGTCGCACATCTGCTGGACGCTCCTCGGCCGATCCCTGGCATACGTGAGTATCTTCGCGGAATACTCGTCGATCAGCAGCTTCGAGAGCTCGTACGCGTTCAAGGGCGAGTGGCCTCTGAGACGGCAATTCCCCCTCTCTGCTCATAAACAATGCCGCTCAATTCCTAAGGGTAAGTATCAACGATGGAAAAGCCGGTCCGCGACGTCCTCTCCCGTACGGGATGGGCACCGCATGGCCATTGTATCAGAGTTGATACGGACTCGCCCTGATAGAGAGACCTGATTCTCAAGCATAGTAACCGATTAGTGAATTATATATATGTAGAATTTTGATTCGCCACGCAGGAAGAGGGTGCGGGCATCCAGGGGATGTCAGCGT
This sequence comes from Thermoplasmata archaeon, assembly GCA_025457845.1. The sequence continues at coordinate 3,645 of JALOTO010000109.1, forward strand.
CGTCTTCTCAGTGAGGGATTCCACGGCTACCGAGTTGGGACTAGCTCAGGTCCTAATGGACGAGTACAACATGAACATCCTGGCCGCGACAAACCACAAGGCTAGGAGCGCTAGGGAGCTCGCGTTCATGTTCGACATCCCCCTGGCCAGCTGCTATCGCAAACTGCGAGAATTGATGGCATCGGGCCTCGTCGAACAGGAAGGCAGTGAGCTCACACCGGATGGGAAGCGATACAAGGTGTACAGGTCCCGGGTAGGGTGCGTGACCCTTGTCTACGACAAGGGGACATTGCGCATGAAGGTGGACATGAACTACAGGGCGACTCCCCTGGAGATCGTCCAGAACATGGCCACCCCGAAACCCAGAGAACTATGAGACACAGTCGCTGGTGACAAGAAAGAGTTGAACCGCGTCCCGGTAACTCCCCCGTTGCAGCGTTAGAACTAGCGCTAGCTGTCGCGCCTGGGATCCGAAACCTCTCATCTGAGGGGGCCGAAAGGCCCCCTCAGGACCTCCTTCTTTACATCCATACTGGTCTAGCATCCACGCCATGGTTTTCTTTTTCGGGTTTCACAGCGCAACCCTATTCTATAGTCCGTGATAATCATCCATTGCTCTCACGCGAGACAACCGTGTCGAGGGCACAAACGTGCTAGGACTATCCACAGGGCATGTAGACCTCCCTCGGGAGTGGAAAGAGAAAACCACAGGCGGATAGGCCAGCATCGGATTCTGGCTCGGGATCATGTCTTACCTCCACTTGGACCGCCCGCCCCCGGGATGTACCGTCCTGCGGGCTTGCGCATCGATTCCCCGGCCGGGCCGGGCTGAACCCTTCCTCCGCCACAACAACCGAGAACAAAGGAGGTCTAAGAAATGGAGAAGATACGCAAGCCGAGACTTGCGCGGATGGAAGACGCGGAGATGGGGGTGGGCACGCTGCTCATCTTCATAGCGATGATCCTTGTCGCGGCGGTCGCGGCCGGGGTCCTTGTGCAAACGGCATATTCCCTGCAGCAGCAGGCGGAGACGACGGGTGACCAGGCGCTCCAAGAGGTCGCGACGGGCATCAAGGTCATCACCGTCTACGGGATGACCACGGCTGACCCGGTCACCGGGGCGCTCACGATAACCGACCTGTACTTCAAGGTGTCACTGTCAGCTGGCAGCCCCGTCATCAACCTGATCCACCTGATAGTGGAGATAACGGACGGGTATGACGACGAGTCGCTCTCATACAGCGATGTCGCGTCCGCGGCCGGGACCTTCGATGCCTCGCAGATAAGGGACACCTACCCCTACAACACGTGGACCGCCACCGATGTCGGTGTCACCCAGGGTGACATAGCTCTTCTGCACATCGACCTGACCGCCCAGGGCGGGGACATGTCCTTGACGATCCAACAGGACTTCCAGGGACTGTTGATTCCCAAGCACGGCATCCCGACGTTCGTGATGTTCACGACACCGTCGGTGCTGGCGAACACCTACGAGACCCTGAACTGAATGTGAGGACGCTGATGGACAGGAGATGACCTCGATGGACACCGATGACGGGGAAGCGGTCCTGGAGTACATGACGGTTGACTTCAGGACGAACCTGGTCGTTATGCGCTGGCTAGCCTTCCTGCTCCAGAAGATGGAGCGGGAGGCGGTGCCGAAGCTCTTCGGCTACTACCAGCGCATAGGGTGGATCGGAAAAGGGGTCGAGCAGAAACTGTCCCAGAT
>JALOTO010000110.1 GCA_025457845.1 Thermoplasmata archaeon
GCGCGAGCATGTAGGTGTGCAGCGAGTTGCTCTCGACGTTCTCCCCGAGCATCATGAGCTCGCGGGTGAGCTGGACCTTCTCAGGGACCTTCATCCCGATGGCCTTCTCCAGGCCGCGGAGAGCGGCGAACTTGTGGGAGAGCGTGCAGATGGCGCAGATCCTCGGGACGACGTTCGCGTCGTCCTGCGGGGTCATGCCCCTGACCAGCTGCTCGATGAGTCTCGGCCCCTCGTGTATGTCGAGCGTGACGCTCTTGACCTTCTTGCCGTCCAGGGTGACGGTTATGCCGCCGTCGCCCTCGACCCTGGCGAGGGCCTCGACGTTGAGTTCCCTGCTCATTTGCCAGCCTCCTTGTGTTCCTTGATCTCCTTGACGAGTTTGGCGACGCTCGCGCCTCCGAACTTCTTGATCTTCTGGACTACCTCCTCGGGCCTGTAGCCCTTCTCGAGGAGGAGCTTGTACTCGGCGCTCACGTTCAGGTCGTCAGTCGGGCCCCAGCAGCCCACGCAGGGCAGGTTGTGGCTCGGGCAGACGGCACCGCAGCCCGCCTTGGTCAGCGGGCCGGCGCAGAACTTGCCGTTCATCAGTATGCAGACGTTCTCCTTCCACTTGCACTCGAGGCAGACGGGGGAGCTGACCAGGTACGGGTGCCTACCGGCGACCACCTTGGAGACGGCCCTGAGGAACTCGCCCTTGTCTATGGGGCAGCCAGGTATCTTGAGGTCGACCTTGACGAACGCCTCGACGGGCTGCGCCTCGAAGGCCTTGGATATGGCGATCTTCGCGTTCCCGTAGACCTTCTTGTAGCGCTCGTCGAAGCCCCCTTCCTCGAGCTTCATCGCCTGCGGCCCGCCGGTGCAGGCGCAGGTGCCGAGCGCGACCAGGACCTTCGACCTCGCCCTGATCTCCTTGACCCTCTTCAGCTGCTCCTCGGTCGATATTGACCCCTCGACGAACGCTACGTCGAGCTCGCCCTCGTGGTTGTCGCTCTTCGCCATGACGAAGGAGCGGACCTCGACGGCGCCGAAGATGTCCACCAGCTGGTCCTCGCAGTTGATGATCATGAGCTGGTCACCGGCGCACCCGGTGAAGCCGTAGACCCCGATCTTAGGCGATGACTTTGTCATTCACACCCCTCCCAATGAGCTCCTTCATGTGGAGCACGTCCCAGTAGGTGAACACAGGACCGTCGATGCAGGTGTACAGGTACTCAATGGCACAGTGCCCGCACTTGCCGACCCCGCACTTCATCCTCCTCTCCAGGGTCATCAGTATCTGGTGCTTCGGTATCCCCAGGTCGACCAGGTTCTTCATGACGAACTTGTACATGATCGGTGGACCGCAGACCGCCGCGACTGTGTTCTTCGGGTCGACTGGCCCCATGTCCTTGAACAGGGTCGTCACGACCCCGACCTTCTCGGACCACTTGCCGCCCGTGTCGTCCTTGTCGACGCTCAGGAGGCACTGGAGGTCCTCGCGCTCCTTCAGCTGCATGAACTCGTCCCGGAAGAGCATGTCCCCGGGTGTCCTCGCGCCGTGGAGGTAGGTGACCTTGCCGAACTTGTCCCTGTTGTCCAGGACGTAGAGCAGGAGCGACCTCAGCGGCGCGACTCCCATGCCGCCCGCGACTATGAGGATGTCCTTGCCCTCCATCTTGTCCATCGGGAAGCCGTTCCCGTAGGGCCCGCGTATGCCGAAGGTCTGGTTCTCCTTCAGCGTGAAGAGCGTGTCGGTCAGCGTCCCGACCTTCCTTATGCAGAACTCCAGGAGCCCCGGCCTGGATGGCGACGACGACAGGCAGAAGGGGGCCTCCCCCTCGCCTATGACCGAGAGCATGACGAACTGCCCCGGGATGTAGTCGAAGCTGAGCGCGAGGTCCGGGTCGACCGGCCTGGCCTGGAAGAAGTTGACGTCGCTGGTCAACGGGTACTTCCTGACGATCCTCCACATCTCGGGCTGGAACGGGTTGTCCCTGACCTCCCTCTCGTCCAGCACGACCCTCATCTTCTTCATTTCTCCACCTCCTGCTCGCGGAGCGCGGTGGAGACGGTGACGACGTTGATGTCGACCGGACAGGTCGCCACGCACCTCCCGCAGCCGACGCACGCCGGCTTGCCGAACTCGCCTATGAACGCCTGCAGCTTGTGCGTGTACCAGAGCCTCAGCCTGTCAGCCCTCTTGTCCCTGAAGTTGTGGCCCAGGGCGACGACCGAGTACTCCCTGAACATGCAGCTGTCCCAGTGCCTGTCCCTGGTCCCCTCGACGCTGCCGAGCTCGACGTCGTCGATGGTGTTGTAGCAGTTGCAGGTCGGGCAGACCATGCTGCACTGTCCGCATGAGAGGCACTTCTCGGCCAGCTCGTCCCACACGGGGCTGTTGTACGCCAGCTCGAATATCCCTGGCATCCCCGTGAAGTCCACCTCGCACTTGAACTGCGAGTTCTTCCAGTTCTTGTACTCGGTGTACGTCAGGATGTCCGCCTTGGTCAGGTCCCTGCTGAACAGGTCGGGCCTCATCCTCACGAGGTCGTGGCCCCTGCTCGAGCCGACCCAGACCAGGTAGAACATCTTGAGGTCGGTGAAGAACAGGTCGTAGCCCTCGGATATGAAGTCGGTGTTGGTCGCATTGCACATGCACTTGTCGTCGGGCAGGCAGCTGTGCCCCATGATGAGGGTCTTCTCCCTGCGCTCGGCGTAGTACGGGTCCTTGTAGTTGTCGAGGAACAGCCGGTCCATTATCAGTATGCCGTGCAGGTCGCAGAGGTGGACGCCGAACAGGATCCTCTTGGGGACGTCCCCGGTCCTCTCGACGTAGCCTTCCTCGTCGAAGTCGAACATCGTGAACCTCGGCGGGTACAGGAACTTCTTCGGCGGGATTATGGTCCTGGTCGCCTTGAGGTCCATCTGGCCCAGGGAGTCCACCTTGGCGAAGGTGACCTTGTCACCCTTCTTGGTCGGCCCCCACAGCTCGCCCCACTCCTTGACGGAGTCGAGGAAGGTGGATAGGTCCTCCTTCTTCATCTTCAAAATCATCATGGTATCTCTTCCCTCGTTCGAGTATCACCAGGCACCTAGGAGCAGGGCCGACGAGGCCTCCGCCAGACCCGCCGAAAATGCCTCGGCCTGAGGTATCGAACTATGGTATAAAAACATTAGGAGCAGCCCCGGTATTGGGTTTCCTCCGCGGCGTCTAACGTTCGAAATGCGTTTTCCATCCGTTAGGAGCGGATTGACAGATCTTCGAACCACGTGAGGGATGCCAAGAAGAATTTTAATGCAGTTGATTTGATATAAATCAGCGCGGGACTCGCCATCGGGCGCACGGGGGCTCGTCCCGGAATCCCTCGTCGCGCCCATTCTGGCATATCTGTTATATACGATTGAACCTGATTGGAGCGTGTCCGGGGAGGAGACAGACCCCTCGAAGTCGATCCTCCCGGGGTGAAATACATGGAGAATGGAAAGAGTCGCATGACTAGATGGATTTCTCTGGCACTCGTCACCCTGCTGGCGGCGACGGTGCTGGCAGCGGCGGCGCCGAGTGCGTCCGCGCTGTACGAGCCTGAGTGGATGACAGAGGCGAGCATGGACAGGCCGCTCGCCAACGCCGCCGTGGTCCTCCACGACAACGGGCTGGTGTACCTGTTCGGTGGCGCGAACGGCTCGTGGAGCCCGACCCTCGGCTCCGCATCGTACGACCCAGAGTCCGGTGATTGGACCGAGCTCGCCCCCATACCCGCCAGCGTGATGGAGCCCGGCGCAGCCGTCGGGGCGGATGGCAGGATATACATACTGTCAGGCTACAACGCCACTACCTGGACACACTCGTCCGACGTCCAGATATACGACCCGGAGACGGACTCGTGGTCCACAGGCGCCCCGATCCCGATAGCCGTCTGGTCGCCGCGCGCGGAGACCGGGCCCGATGGAAGGATCTACGTCATGGGCGGGGAGTCCGGTGTGACCCTCACCGAGATAGCCGACGTCCAGGTCTACGACCCGGTCGAGGATTCATGGTCGTCTGCCAGCCCGATGCCCGATGCATCCATGCACGGCGCGTCTGTCTCGTACGGGTCCTCCTTCTTCTACTTCGGAGGGACTGGTGACTACGTCTTCGAGTACAACGTCGCATATGACTACTGGAACGACTACACCTCTTCGGTCCCCCTGCCCTCGTCGATGTGGGGGATGGCAGCCGCCGTCGGGATGGACGGGTTCCCGTACCTCTTCGGTGGCATGCTGGGCGGTGTCTCCGATACCTGCTACTACCTCGACTTCACCACACAGGAGTGGGTCGAGGGGCCCTCGATGCCCCAGCCTCTCTACGAGACCAGGGCCGTCGGACTTGACGATGGAAGGCTGCTGGTCCTGGGCGGGATAAACGACTCGTTCTATGCCAGCTCCGAGGTCTACTCGCTGGACGTCGCCGAGTTCTCCAGCTCCCTGTCGGCCGACGAGGTCGGCGCCGGGGCCGCGGTCATGGTGACCCTGAGCTACGACTTCGCATACCTGGACCCGACCGAGTTCTGGGGCCAGGTCACGCTCGTGGACGGCATGGGTGACACGTACGCCCTCGGGGACTTCGATGCGGCAATCGGGGACACCTTCTCGTTCGAGGTGAACCTGCCGGAGGGGATCGCGCTCGGTGAGTACGCGCTCGTGGTGTCGTCCATCTATGCCTACGACGGCACGCTCTACTACTACTCCATCGAGATGCCTGACGTGAGGTTCACGCTGACCGTCGTGGACACGGTCACCCTGGAGGAACGCGTGGCGGCCCTCGAGGACGCGCTCGCGACCCAGTCCGCCGACATCGCGACCCTGCAGGCCATGCTCGACAACATCACCGCCCAGATGGACGCGATGAACTCTACGATGGCCGACCAGGTCGCAGCCCTCCAGGAGAGGATCGACGCCCTCGAGGCGTCGAACGCAGAGCTCAGCGACTCCGTCGACACGAAGATGGAGAGCATGCTCGGGTACGTGATCATCGTCCTGGTCGTCATCGTGCTGGTGCTCGCACTGATGAACATGATGATGATCCGCAAGGGCGCGCCACCGCCGCCGGCACCGTAGGCACGGAGCCGTCCGACGGGGGACGGATCGCAGGAAACCACTTACCTTTTCTCATTTCCTCTTCTGCCGACGAGCCTCGGGTCTGCCCTTTTCCGGTCCAGAGCCCAGGCTGACAGGTTGGAGATAAAAAATGTGTTGATGGGTTCGATGATAGAGTGTCATAGGTGCTTGGACCCTGACGAAGGTTTGGTGGAGGGGTAGTTCCCCTCCGTTGTTGCGTAGGAGGTGATCCATCTGCAGGTTCCCCTACAGATACCTTGTTACGACTTAACCCCCCTTGCTGAACCCA
>JALOTO010000111.1 GCA_025457845.1 Thermoplasmata archaeon
ACGAGCCCGACGTCCTCGACCCTGGTCCCCTGCGGGCTGAGCGCCTCCACCTCCGGGGGCAGGGCGGGCCCTATGCCCGGGTCGTGGTTCCCCGCGATGACTGTGACGCCCTTGAACGACTCGAGGGCCCCCTCGAGGAACCTGCGGATCTCCGTGTCCTCCCTCCTCCCGAGCGTGGGGATCCTGTGCTTGACGTCCCCGAGGATGACCAGGCGGTCTCCTCGGTCCGAGAGGGCCCGGAGCGTGTCCAGCATCCTGGGGGCCTGGGACGGGATCGTGAACCCGGACCTCCTGAGGGCGAACTCGATGCCCAGGTGGAGGTCCGCTACGATGACGTGCCTCCCCTTACCTCTTGCGACGAGGGCGGGGATGTCCGGTACGGGTTCCAGGTCCACGCCCGGATTATCCGCCCCCAATCTGATAAACCTGCTTCCTCAGCGGCCCGCCAAGAGCCTCTCCGCGAGCGCCCGCGGCAGTCCTCTCCCCAGGATCGCGGCGGCCGCCTCGTCCACATCGTAGCTCTTCCTGACTATCCGCACCTGCGAGGAGGTCGTGTCCACGACCGCGAAGCTCGCCCTCGGGTCGCCGTCCCTCGGCTGCCCGACAGAGCCAGGGTTCACCACCGTCACCGTTCCGACCTTGCGGACGAACGGCACGTGGGTGTGGCCTAGGACGAGGAAGTCCTCGGAGATGCAGTCGACAGCCCCGTTCCCGAGGTCCTCCTCGAAAACGTACTCGACCGGGTCCCTTGGCGAGCCGTGGAACATGGCGAACGACCTGCCCCCGAATTCGAAGCGCGAGCTCTCGCAGAGGGAGCTCAGGAATGAGGACGTATCCGCGTCCATTTCCCGTGAGGTCCAGAGGGCCGCCTCCGCAGCGTGCGGGTTCATCCCCGTCGTGTCCCTCGACAGGGCGCTCGTGTCGTGGTTCCCCCGGACCGAGTGCGACGCCGTCCGGCGGACCTCGGCGAAGCACTCGTTGGGGAAGGCGCCGTAGCCGACCAGGTCGCCGGCGAAGACGATACGATCTATACTGGCGTTTCCGATCTCGTGGAGCACGGCTCGGAGCGCGTGGATGTTCGAGTGGACATCGGCGATCGCCGCGACCCTCATGAGGGCACCTCAGAGCTGGGACGCCATCAGGTACCGCCTGATGACGAACGGGATCTTGTCGATGACGTCCGTCGCGAGGAGGCCGAAGCTCTTCTCCTCGAACGCGAGGTCTCCGGCGACACCCGTGGCGAAGGTCCCGACCCTTGCGGCCGCGAAAGGGCTCGCGCCCTGGGCCAGGATGCCCGCGATGACGCCGGTGAGGACATCCCCCGTGCCGCCGACGGTCATTGCGCTGTTCCCGGTCCTGTTGAGCTTGACATACTCGCCGTCGCTCATGACGTCGACGGGGCCTTTGAGGACTATCGTCTCTTCTTCCGGAGGACCTGTGTCCTCTGCCCGCAGGCGCCGATGGCGTCGGCGTCGATGACCATCGGCGTCTCGCACCTCTGGACGAACCTCTGGACCGCGGTCATGGTCTCCTTGGCCGCCCCGAGCCCCGGTCCGATGGCGACGGCGTCGGCCTCCTTCGCCCAGGCCAGGAGCGCATCGACATGCCTCTCCGCGACGATGTCCCCCGGGAGCGGGTGGACGATCATGTTGGGCGAGTATATCGAAACGGGGAGGGCGGAGGGCTCGGGAGTGGCCACGAATGTCAGGTCGACGCCCGACCTCATGGCCGCCATCCCGGCGAACGCGGGTGCTCCGGTGTACGGACCCCCGCCTATGACCAGGACGCGGCCCGCGTCCCCCTTGTGGGCGTCAGGCCTCCTGGGTGGTACCAGGCTGAACTCCCCTGGGCCGCAGTAGGTCTCCGCGTCCTTGGGGATGCCTATGTCCGCGACCACTATCCTGCCGGAGTTCTTCTTGGTCATGCCCACCTTGGGGGCGTGGAAAGTGACTGTGACGTCGGGCCGGACATGCATGTCCGTCGGCCATCCGGAAGGCACATCGACCGAGACCACATGCTTCCTGGACGAGTTCATCGCCTTGATCATGCTGGCGTACGGCTCCCTCGGGCGGCCGGACAGCCCGATGCCCAGCATCGCGTCGACCACCACCTCGAACTGCTTGAGGTCCATGGCCTCGGCCGGCCTGGCGATCTCCCTGACCATGTCCAGATTGGTCCTCGAGATGTCGCTCTGTATGTCCTCCACGGGCTCCATCAGGAAGACCCCTACCGTGGACCTCCTCGAGAGGTACCTCGCGGCGACGAATCCGTCACCTCCGTTGTTGCCCTTGCCGCATACGACCGCGATGCGCGCGTCGGGAGGGCTGTTCTCGGAGACGAAGGACGCGACCGCCGCCCCTGCCCTCTCCATGAGGCTGATGGTCCTGACGCCTAGGTGCTCGGCGTTGATGTCCAGGACATGCACTTCCTCGGCGGGGATCGCCTTTCCGACCACGCCGGTCGCATTGGTCGGCGCGGTATTAAACCCTCCGAGGTCGGCGGGCGCCAGGACGCGCCGGCATCACCCCTGCCGGGGCCTGGCCAGGCGGATGGTTCGAAAAGAAATATATACCGAGACCCCGTAAGGCAGACAAGGCAGGGATTGTGTAAGTGGGAGAGATAAAGAGGCTCGTTCTGGACGTCTTGAAACCACACCACCCGACCATAATAGAGCTTTCCCGCAGGATCGCCGTACTCAACGGTGTGTCGGGAGTGAACTGCACGCTCGAGGAGGTCGACCGCGAGACGGAGAGCGTGAAGATCACCATCGAGGGGACCTCCATAGACATGGAGAGCATAGAGGAGACCATATCCGACTGCGGCGCGGTCATACATTCGGTCGACAGCGTCTCCGCGGGGAAGAAACTGGTCGAAGAGGTCGAGACCCCTCAGGACAGGTGACCTCAGGCCTTGGGCCTGGGCATCGCCTTGAGCTTCGCCGAGACCTTCACCAAGAGCTCACGCTTCTTCAGCTTGGGCTCCACCAGCACCCTACCCTCGTGCCTGTGCCAGTATCTGGGAAAAGACTTCTCGAGTTCGAGCACGCAATCGAGCCCGAGCCCTTTGACCGCCTCGAAGAGCATGTTCGCGGTCGGGGCCTCGACGGCGTCCTTCCTGGGGACCCTCCTGCCAGCGTCGCGCCCGACGCGCGAGTCGAAGTAGGATGGCCAGAGGACGATCGCCTTCTCGGGGTCTACTGTCATGGTCCCTCGGCGTTGCCAAGGATGCGCCTCTATCTAACCTTGTCGGTCTCGTTGGCTCGGAGTCGGCGACGAACACTTTTTAGCAGAGCATCCCATTAACGCCGGGGGCCATGCAATGATCGACGAAGACATCGCCGAATATGTACTGGATGTCGCGCAGTCGAAGGAATCCCCGCTCCTGGCAGAGGTGCGGATAGAGAGGACGGCCGCGAACAAGGTCGCGGTCAAGGCCGGGGACGTGGCCGCGGTCATGTCATCGACAGACGCGGGCATGTACGTCAGGATAGTCCTGCCGAGCGGCATCGGGTTCGCCAGCACGAACAAGCTCTCGAAACCCGAGGGCGTGGAGCTGGCCAGGAGGGCCGCCAAACAGGCCCGGAACGGCGCGAGGAAGGTCCCCGTGAGGATGTCCCCCGAGCAGGCCGTCAAGACCAGCTGGGAGGTCAGGCAGAAGAGCCCGTTCGGCGACATCGGCCTGGACGACAAGATCGACCACCTGAGAGAGGTCGACAAGGCCGCGATGAAGACCAAGGTCAAGGTCCAGGGGAGGTACTACGAGCTCTCCGACGCCCTCACAGAGTCGTACTTCGCGAACTCCGAGGGCTCCAGGATATCGTCCACGCTCCCGAGGATAGACTCCTTCGCCATGCTGACTGTCTCATCCAAGGGGGAGACCGAGCAGTCGCTCCGGCAGTGGGGCGCGGTCGGCGGCTGGGACAAGGTCGCCGAGTGGGACCTCGAGAAGAGCCTCGCCAAGGAGGTCGTCATGCTCAAGAACATAATCGACAAGGGGAAGCGCGTCAAGCCAGGCAAGTACGACCTGGTCTGCGGCCCCGAGGTCGCCGGGATAGCCGCGCACGAATCCTGCGGGCACCCGATGGAGGGCGACCGGATACTCGGGCGCGAGATGTCTCAGGCCGGGAAGTCCTTCGTCCACCCGGAGATGATCGGGCAGACCATAGGCTCCCGCTACGCCACGGTCATAGACGACCCGACGGTCCCAGGTTCGTACGGCTACTACGCCTACGACCACGAGGGGGTGAGGGCCAGGCCCAGGTACCTCTACAAGGAGGGGATCATCAACGAGTTCCTCCACAACAGGGAGACCGCCGGGACGATGGGGATAAGGAGCAACGGCTCGTCCAGGTCCTCCAAGTACCTCAGGGAGCCGATCGTCAGGATGGCCAACACCTTCGTCGCGCCGGGCGACTTCGAGGAGGACGAGATATTCGGGTCGATCAAGGAGGGCGTGATGATGAACTCCTTCACCGAGTGGAACATCGACGACAAGAGGTTCAACCAGAAGTACGTCTCGCGCGAGGCCTACTTCATCAAGGACGGGGAGATTGCCGGACCCGCCCGGAAGTGCGTCCTGGAGATCACCACGCCGGGCTTCTGGGGAGCGATAGACGCCACATCGAAGAGGGTCGGGTACGAGTCCGCGGGCTGCGGCAAGGGCGACCCGATGCAGGGGGCCCCGGTGTTCACGGGCGGCCCCATGCTCAGGCTGAGGGAGGTGTCCCTGAAATGAGCGCGATGAGGGAGCTCGCAGTGGATCTTGTCGAGGCCGCGAGGACGGCAGGCGCCGACGACGCCGTCGCGGAGGTCATGGACACGACCATCAGCCAGGTCAGGTACTCGAACAAGGTCATCGACGCGACCAACTGGTGGACCGAGAAGAACGCATACATGTTCGTGGCCGTCGGGAAGCGGACCATAGCCACGGACTTCAGGGACCTGTCCCAGGCCCTGTCGATGATGCCGGCCCTCGTCGACATGGCGAGGAAGTCCCCCGAGAACGAGACCTTCCTCGGCATAGCCAAGGGCAAGTTCAAGTATCCCAGGAGCAGGCTCGACAAGAAGATCGTCTACCTCAGGGACCCTGCCAGACATGTGCACGACGCCATCTCCGGCGCCGAGTCCGAGGGAGCCATCGACGTCGGCGGGACGCTGTACGTCCGCCACTACAAGACCGCCCTCGCCTCGTCCGGCGGACCGCTGGCGGAGGACGAGACGGCCTCCATGGACCTGTCCGTGAGGGCGTTCTCGCAGCCCGAGGCCTCCGGCCACGCGGTGAGCTGCGTCCCGCGGCTGGCCCAGCTGAAGGCGAAGGAGACGGGAAGGCGCGCGGGCGAGCTGGCCGTCATGGCCAAGGACCCCGTGCAGGGCGAGCAGGGGAAGACCGACCTCGTCATGGAGCCGATGTTCCTCGGGGGCCTGGTGCTCTCCACGTCCGGGATGATGAGCGCGCTCATGGTGGACATAGGGATGTCCATGTACGCCAAGAAGATCGGCAAGAAGGTCGCCTCTGAGGCGGTCACCTTCGTCGACGACCCGCGCATGGAGTCGACCTCGATGAGGGCGTTCGACCACGAGGGGGTGCCGACCAGGCGGAACGTGATAATCAAGGACGGCGTGCTGAAGACCTACCTCCACAGCGCGTCCACCGCGAAGAAGTACAGGACGAAGACGACGGGCAGCTGCGGCCCGCTCCTCCCGACGGCCGGGCTCGCAGGCGACCCGACCGCCTTCCACCCAGTCGTCGTTCCGGGTGACTGGTCCATCGACGAGGTCGTCAAGGACACGAAGCACGGCCTGTACGTGAACAACACGTGGTACACGAGGTACCAGAACTACGGCACGGGCGAGTTCTCGACCATCCCGAGGGACGCCATACTCAGGATAGAGAACGGCGAGATCGTCGGCGCGGTCAAGAACGTCAGGCTGAGCGACAACATGCTGAATGTCTGGAAGAGCATCGACACCGTGAGCAAGGAGACCCAGGAGGTCTACTGGTGGGACGAGGCGAGCCCACCGTCCACGCTGCCGACGGTCAGGGTCAAATCGATGAACATGACGCGGTCCGCGTAGGACCTGCTGGAAGAGGGACGCCGGGAGGGGGCACGCCCCCTCGTCCGGCTCACTTGGCCTTCAGAAGCATGGCGTTGACGACGCCGTCCTGCCCGCACCGGGAGGTTATCACGGCCTCGCCCATCTCGGTCATGACCGTCGCGCCCTTGGTCATGATGTTGCGCTGGACGTAGTTGGGGTTGGACGGGTTCGACTTCACCGTCTGGATCTTGACCTTCTTGATCTTCTTCGTGGCCGGGTCGACGACGTTGACCTCGTCGACGAGGAGGAGCCTGGCCTTGCTGTTCGCGCCCTTGGTCCTGTACATCTTGACCTTCTTCGGGCCGAGGCGGGTGAACTGCTTCTCCCTGCCGATCTCGAACTTGCGCTTCTTCCTGGCAGCGATGATCCTCCCGCCGGAGGGCTTCCTCTTGGGCTTTCCTTGCCAAATGGCCATCTAAGACCTCGGGACAAGTGAAAGTGGGTTGGGTATTAAAAGCTTTTCAACGCTCCTGCTCTACAAGGCGGTCGTCTTCCAGATTAACGGCGAGCTCCCCCCGGAGGCGAAGCTTCTCATGGAGGATTTCAGACTCGCCGTCAACCGTGCGATCAGGGTGGGACTCCAGGCGAAGGTGTCCTCGAGG
>JALOTO010000011.1 GCA_025457845.1 Thermoplasmata archaeon
GAGTCGCTCAGCGACGGGAAGAGCGCCTGCGCGAAGACCGCGGGTACGGCCACTGAGAAGCTGTACTCTGGCGGCCTCGGGTTCCTGATCCCGTCAGGGAAGTTGATGAGCGGGTCCCAGTAGAGTTGGTCGCCAGTCTCGACGTTGTGATCTATGATCCTTCGCCAGTAGTACGAGTCGGACCCTCCGGAGACGAGGTATCCGTTGTCCTGCGACAGACCGTACGCGAAGTACGACCGGACGAAGAGTGCCAGCAGGAACAAGAAGCAGAGCACTAGAACGGGCGCCCAGTTTGCCCGCAACCACTTGCCGAAATCCGACGGCTTGCCTCCCCGAAGCGAGATCTTCACTCTGGGAAGAGTAGGCCTAGAGCCACTATCGTTCGTCTCAGCCAAAGATACTTCCCTCTAATGAGATAGTAGCCAGCCGATGCCGAGAGTCCTATATATACGTTGTGAGCGCGCGCGCACGCGCCACGCGAAATGACACGGCCTGGCACGGTACTGCAGGAAGGGCATGGACCCTCTCCTGTCAGGGCGTGGTCAGAGGGCTGTCGCGACCTCGTCCGCAAGCGCCTTCGCGGCCGCTCCGGGGTCGGCCGCCTCGTATATCGCGCGCCCGACTATGATGTAGTCCGCGCCGGCCCTTATAGCATCCGAGGCCTTCCCGCCCTGGGCCCCGACGCCCGGGCTGATGATCTCGAGCCCGCCGATTATCTTCCTGAGCTCGGTGATCCTCTCCGGCCTGGTCGCAGGGGCGACTATCCCCCTCGCGCCCGCGGCCTTGGCCAGCGCCGCGAGCCTGTCCGCCACGGGGGCCGTGAACTGCTTCCCGCCAGGGTGGCTCATCTCCGTGACCACGAAGACCTGCCCCTTGGCCGCCTCTACGCATGCCCTGACCGAATCCTCCCCGACGAACCCCTGGCAGATGACCGCGCTCGCGCCCCTGGACACCGCCTGCTCGACAATCAGCCTGTTGGTGTTGGGGATGTCCGCGACCTTCAGGTCGCAAATGACGGGCTTGACCTTCGACATCTCCGTGATGATGTCCGGCCCGGCGGCGAGTATCAGCGGCCAGTTGATCTTGATCCCGTCGACGTGCTCCCTCACGGCGTTCACCACCCTCATCGCCTCGGCCCTGGAGGTCACGTCCAGCGCCAGCAGTATCCTCCGCTTCCGCTCCATGGTTGACGCATCCCATACACGTTAGTCAAACTTTCGGGGGGACTGTCGAATGTGTTCTATAACCCCGACGGGGATATGGCCGGCCGTGAAGGCCGTCAGGAGGATGCCGAAGGGCTCGGCGTACACGGGCAGGCTCCCCAGGGGATGCGTGCTCTGCGAGAAGGGCGCCAAGCTCGTGCTGCTGCTCACGGGCGTCTGCCCCAGGAGGTGCTTCTACTGCCCCCTCTCGTCCAAGAAGCGCGGGAAGGACATCACCTACGCGAACGAACGGAGGGTCGGCACGGTGGAGGAGGCACTCGACGAGGGCCGGCTCATGCGCGCTCTCGGGACGGGGATCACCGGAGGGGACCCGCTCGCGAGGACCGACAGGGCGGTCGAGGCGATAGTCGCCCTGAAGGGGGAGTTCGGGGAGAGGCATCACATCCACCTCTACACCTCGACGGCGGACGGCCGGTCGATACGCCGACTGGCGGAGGCCGGCCTCGACGAGATCAGGTTCCATCCGCCGGCCGGACGGTGGGGCAGGCTGGGAGGCTCGGAGTTCGAGGAAGCCCTCAGGCTCTCCAAGGACCTGGGCATGGACGCTGGCATGGAGCTGCCCGCGCTCCCGGGGCGGGAGGAGGGGCTCAGGGAGGCGGTCTCGTTCGCCGACGCCGCGGAGCTGGACTTCGTGAACCTCAACGAGCTGGAGTTCTCGGAGACCAACTGGAGGGCCCTGAGAGCGCAAGGCTGCGACACCAGGGACGACGTCTCGTCGGGCGTCGCGGGGAGCGAGGGGCTCGCCAAGAGGCTCCTGAGGATGGACGTGTCCGTACCACTCCACTACTGCTCGTCCGGGTTCAAGGACGCGATTCAGCTGAGGAGGAGGATCGCCCGCAGGGCCAAGAACGTCCGGAGGCCGCACGAGCTGCTGACCGACGACGGCACGTTCCTCATGGGCGTCGTCGAGACGCGCACGCCCGCGCGCGTCGCCGAGACGCTCGCGCGCGAGTTCAATGTGCCAAGGCGGCTCATGAGGGAGGACCCTGCCAAGGGAAGGCTCGAGGTCGCGCCGTGGGTACTGGAGGAGATAGCGCGGGAGCTGGCGCTCGAATGCTATCTCGTTGAGGAGTATCCGACCGCCGACAGGCTAGAGGTGGAGCGCACGCCTCTCAGGCGACGCTGATGCTCTGTATGTTGTGGTGCCTGCTGACGATCTCCCTGGCTATGCGCAGGTTCTTGCCGTTCTTGCCTATGGCCTTCCCCTTGACCTTGGGGTCGACCGTGACGGTGGCATGGATTATGTTCCCGCGCTCCTCGAGGGCCACGCCCTGCACGCTGTAGGTGTGGAAGACGTTCTTGACGAAGGTCTCGGGGTCCTCGGAGTACTCGATCACATGGATGTTCTTCCCGGTCAGGTTCTTGAGGCGGATGACGTTCTCGCCCTTCTTGCCGACCGCACGGCTGCCCTGGCCCTTCTCGACCACGAAGACGAGCTTCTCCTCCGTCTCGAGGCAGTCCTTGACCTGGGTTCCCGTGACCTTCTCGAAGAGGGTTATGTACCGGAGGGTGTCCTCCGTAAAGGTGATGTCTCCCATTTGGACCACTTCATGCGGATAGGATGTTCGATTCCCCTGGGCTGACTATGGCCAGCGCGGATATCGGGAACGGCTTCCCGCAGGCCGCGCCGAGCTCGACGTTCGTCCCGTTGAAGACGAGCACCTTCTTCCCCTCGAGGGACTGCATCGACTCCTTCTCGGGGCAGTTGCTCGCGACGACGACCATCTTGGCCTCGCCGTTCTTGACGCTCTTCTTGGTCTCCGCGAGGCCGTAGCGCACCTCGCCGGTGGTAGCAGCGGTCTTCAGGGCCCTCGCGATGTCAATCATGCCTGCTCACTCTCCTTCTTCTCCTTCCTCTGAGGCGACCAGACCAGGTTCACGGCGCCGGTGCCGACTGTAACTGGCTGGCCGACTATAATGTTTTCCACGACGCCCTCCAGGCTGTCCACCTCGCCGGTGATGCCGGCCCGGAGCAGGTGGGTCGATGTTATCTCGAACGCCGCCCTAGCGAGGACGCTCGACTTCCTGCCGGAGATGCCGTGACGGCCGATCGCCTTCACGTCCCCGTCGTTGGTCATGAGGTCCGACACGAGCATGATGTGCCTTATGTCGACCGTGAGACCCTGTTCCTCGAGGGTCCTGGACGCCTCGTTGATGATGGCGTTCCTGGCGGCCTCGATCCCGAGCACCTCGAATATCTCGAGGATGCTGTTGGTCGAGGTCCTGCTCCTGTCTACGTTCCCGACCTCGAGGACGTGCTCCAGGTTGGAGCCCTCGGTGTAGATGACGTACGCGCCGCTGACCTTCCTTATGACCGCGCGGTTGATGCCCTCGACTCCCTTGATCGGGCTGGCCTTCGTGTCCTCGCTCAGGCGCAGGAGCTTCTTGTAGGACGGCTCGTCGCACCTGATCACGATGTTCCCTTCGCGCATCTCGGCCATGCCCTTGGTCCCCTTGGCCTTGTTGAGCTTCCTGAGGACCTCCTCCGGGGTGATCCCCTTGCGCTCCATCTTGCGCTTGTCGAGCTTGACCACGACCTCCATCGCGTTGATGTCCGTCTCGACGTCCGCGATGTCGATGGTGTTCGTGCGCTCGATCTCGGAGGCGATGGCCCTGACCTTCTCGACGTCGTCCTTGACGGCGTCGGCGAGGTGTATCTCCATGATCGGGGTGCTCGGCACGCGCCTCGCGTCCACGATCTCGATGAGCCTGGGCAGGCCGAGCGTGACGTTCATCTCGGCGACACCCGCGTAGTGGAACGTCCTCATGGTCATCTGCGTGCCGGGCTCGCCTATGCTCTGAGCCGCGAGGATCCCGACGCTCTCGCTCGGGTCGACCCCGTGGACGTCGTACCTGTCGCAGGTCTGCTCGAGTATCTTGTCGAGCAGCTTCTCCGGTATGTCGACGCCCTCTAGCCTCGTCGAGATCTCGGTCTTGACGGCCCTGGGCAGACGCTTGCCCATCTTGCTCAGGGTCTTGCCGATCCTCTGCTCCATCTGGGTCTCGGGCGTGACCTTCAGCGGGACGTCCTTCCTGGTGATGGTCGGCTTCTTCAGGGGCACCTCCTTCTTCTTCTTGGGGGCGCGCTCCTTCGCCTTGCACGCGACCAGCACCTGCTTGAGCCTCTTCTCCCCGAGGAGCTTCTCGAGCTCCCTGAGGGACTTCTCGTTCGCCCTTACGACCTTGGTGAACGTGTATCCAGCCTCGACGAGCTTGTCCGCGGTCTTCTCGTCGACGCCCTTCTTCGTGAAAACCTCGGTGGGTTTGCCAGTCATGGGATCACATCTCCTCCCCGCCGCCGCCGGACTCGAACTCGGGCTCCTCCTCGGTCTCCGCTTCCTCGGTGGTCTCGAGCAGGTCCCTGTCCTGTATGCCGTAGCTCACGACGCCCTTCTCCTGGACCTTCGCTATGAGTTCGCCCTGGCTGCCCAGGACGCCCAGGATGATGTCGTCGACGTCGACGCTGTCGCCCTGGACGCTCCTCGCCGGGTCGATGCCGTCCTCGCCGTACGTGAACTGTATGATCGTGCCGGCCGTGTTCCTCACGGAACCGTCCTGCATGACCTTCAGGTCCTCGAGTGCGTTGATGAGCCTCCTCTGCATGTAACCCGAACGCGATGTCCTGACGGCCGTGTCGACCAGCCCTTCCCTGCCACCCATCGAGTGGAAGAAGTACTCGGTCGGCGTGAGCCCGGACTTGTAGCAGTTCTTGATGAAGCCCTTCGCCTCGGCGCCCAGGTCCCCCTTCTGGAAGTGCGGGAGCGTCCTGTTCCAGTAACCCCTGGACAGACGCTCGCCCCTGACCGCCTGCTGCCCGATGGCGCCCGCCATCTGCGACAGGTTGAGCATCGAGCCCCTCGCACCGCACTTGGCCATTATGACGGCCGAGTTCTCGAGGCCGAGGTGACGCCCTGCGATCTGGCCCGCGGTGTCCCTCGCCTTGCCCAGGACCTTCATGATCTCGACCTCGAGCGTCTCCTCGAGGGACCTGCCGGGCATCTGCTCCAGCTCGCCGTGCCTGTACGCCGTGACGTGCTCCTCGACCTTCGCCATCGCCTGGACCATCGCGTCCTCGATCTCGCGCTTCGCCTGGTCGGGGATGTCCTCGTCGTCTATGCCCGTCGTGAACCCGCGGACCATGATGGCGCCGATGGCCAGCTTGGTCGCGCAGTCGATGAACTTCCTGGCGCCGTCGGGGCCGTAATCCCTGGACAGCTTGTCGAGTATCCTGCCCTTGAAAGCGCCGATGGCCTTCTCGTCGATGGTGCCCGCGACGAGCTCCCCGCCGCGTATGACCACGAAGGCGTCGTGCTCACACTTCTCCTTCTTGCAGTTGTCGCACCTCTGGCAGATGGACGACTTGAAGGTCATGTGAAGGTCCTTGGGCGTGATGAGGCTGAACAGCTGCTTGCCGTACCAGTACTCCTTGCCGTCGGCCTTCTTCGGCTTCGGGAGCTCTATGCCCGGGATCTTCTCCATTATCCTGAGGGTCTCCTCCTTGGAGAACTTGGAGTCCATGTAGGTCAGCAGGAAGGAGCCAGTGATGTGGTCGTGGATGCCGCCTATTACGGGGCCTCCGAACCTCGGGGACAGGATGTGCTCCTGGACCCTCATCAGGACCTTCGCCTCCGCCCTCGCCTCCTCGCTCTGCAGGACGTGCAGGTTCATCTCGTCGCCGTCGAAGTCCGCGTTGTACGGCGGGCAGACGCACAGGTTGAACCTGAACGTCTTGTAGGGCATGACCCTGACCTCGTGCGCCATGATCGACATCCTGTGCAGGGACGGCTGCCTGTTGAACAGGACTATGTCGCCGTCGAGCAGGTGCCTCTCGATGATGTACCCCGGCTCGACCGTCTCCGCCACGGTCTCCGCGTTCTTGTCGGTGACCTTGATGCGCCTGCCGTCGGTACGTATGACGTAGTTCACACCGGCCTTGTAGATCGGTCCGGGCGGGGCGGGGCCGCGCGAGGTCATCTCCTTGGCCATCGCCAAGGTCCTCTCCGTGACGTGTATCGGGACCGTCAGCTCCCTGGCGGCCTCCTCGGGCACCCCGACCTCGTTTATGGACAGCATGGGGTCGGGCGAGATGACCGTACGGGCGGAGAAGTTCACGCGCTTGCCGGACAGGTTCGACCTGAACCTGCCCTCCTTCCCCTTGAGCCTCTGGACCAGCGTCTTGAGCGGCCTGCCCGACCTGTGCCTCGCGGGCGGTATGCCGGAGGTCTGGTTGTCGAAGTAGGTCGTGACGTGGTACTGCAGCAGTTCCCATAGGTCCTCGACTATGAGCTGTGGAGCGCCGGCGTCCCTGTTCTCCCTCAGCCTCTGGTTGATCCTCAGCACGTCGACGAGCTTGTGCGTCACGTCGTCCTCGGAGCGGTCGCCGCTCTCGAGGGTTATGGACGGACGGACGGTGACCGGAGGCACCGGGAGCGCCGTCAGGATCATCCACTCTGGCCGCGAAACGAGCGGGTCGATGCCGAGCGAGATGAGGTCCTCGTCCGGAACGCGCTCGAGCCTCTCGCGGACCTCCTTCGGGGTGAGCTTGTGCCCCTCCTCCCTGAAGGTCGTCGGCTTGTCGAGGGTTATCTTCAGCTGTACAGCGTTGCAGTGCGGGCAGTTCGTCCTCGAGGCCGCATCCCTGGCGGTCTCCTTGGTGACGGTGGAGGTGTCCAGGGTGTCCGCCCCGAGCTCCTCCATCCGGTCCCTCTGCTTCCTGTACTCGGCCGCCTGCTCGCCCGTCAGCAGCAGCCTGCCGCAGGAGCGGCAGGTGGACTGCAGCAGCTTCTTGATCTCCTTCACGTAGCCGACGTGTATGACAGGCATCGCGAGGTCGATGTGCCCGAAGTGCCCCGGGCACTCGTCGACCTTCTTCCCGCAGGTCTTGCACCTGAGGCCGGGCTCGATGACACCCAGGTGCGGGTCCATCAGGCCCATGTCTATCGGGAAGCCGTCGTCGTCGTATGTGTCGGCGGTGATGATCTTGGTCGCGCTCATCTTGCGGATCTCGTCCGGCGACAGATGCGCGAACTTGATCGCCGATATGCGCTTGGTCACTCCAGTGGCGATCATTTCAAATCCTCCAGCTGTAGGCGCATGACGACCCCGAGCGAGAGCAGCTCGTCCAAGAGCAGCTTGAACGCGTACGAGGTCTGCACCTGGTATATCTTCGAGTTGTTGCCGCAGACAGGGCACCTCAGGGTGCCGCGCCTGTCGAGTATGGCTATGTGGCCGCAGCTCGCGTTGCCGCAGACGTACTGCAGCGTGCCGTCGCTCTCGTCCAGCAGCCTGTCCTTGATGACCATGGCCGCGCCGTGGCCGATCAGGCAGTCCCTCTCCATCTCGCCGAACCTCAGGCCGCCCTGCCTCGAGCGCCCCTCCGTCGGCTGCCTGGTGAGTATCTGGACCGGGCCCCTGCTCCTGACATGCAGCTTGCCGGAGACCATGTGGTGGAGCTTCTGGTAGTAGATGACGCCGACGAATATCTCGGCCTCTATCCTCCTGCCAGTGACACCGTCGTACATGACCTCCTTGCCGTTGTGCTTGAAGCCGTTCTTGACGAGGGAGTCCCTGATGGCGTCCTCACGCTCGCCGCTGAAGGGAGTGCCGTCCATGAACCGGCCCTCCATCGAGCCGACCTTGCCGCCGATCATCTCGAGCACGTGCGCGACGGTCATACGGGACGGGATGGCGTGCGGGTTGATCACGAGGTCCGGCACGAGGCCGTCCTCGGTGAAGGGCATGTCCTCCGCGGGGACCAACAGCCCGACGACACCCTTCTGGCCGTGCCTGGAAGCGAACTTGTCGCCCAGCTCGGGGACGCGCTCGTCCCTGACCTTGACCTTGACCAGCCTGGAGCCGTTCTCGCTCTCCGTGAGCATGACCGTGTCGACATAGCCGCTCTCGCCTGGCCTGACGGTCACGGACGTCTCGCGCCTCTTCTGCGGCGTGAGGAAGTCCGCCTCCTCCTCGAGGAACCTCGGGGGAGAGGTCTTGCCTATCAGGACGTCGCCGCCGTCGACCTTGGTCTCCGGGCTGATGAGCCCGTCCTCGCCGAGGTTGCTGTACGACAGGTCCGCCCTCGCGCCCCTGACGTCCGGGCTCGGTATCTCGAAGTGGTCCTCCTGACCGCCTGGGTACCTGCGCTCCTCCGCCCTGTACGTCCTCATGAACGTCGACCTGCCGAGCCCGCGCTCGACGCTGGACTTGTTCATGATGACGGCGTCTTCCATGTTGTAGCCGTGGTAGGATATGATCGCGACCACGAAGTTCTGGCCGCCCGGCCGCCGGTCGAAGTGGACGAAGTCCATGGGCTTCGTGCGCGCCATCGGCCTCTGCGGGTAGTGCATCAGATGGCTGCGCGTGTCGGGCCTCATCCTGTAGTTCGAGCAGCTCAGGCCGAGCGACTGCTTGGCCATGCCGGACCCCATGGTGACCCTGGGGCTCGAGTTGTGCTCGGGGTACGGGACGACCGCGGAGCAGACTCCGAGGATGACCATCGGGTCGACCTCGAGGTGTGTGTGGTCGTCCTTCAGGTGTGAGTCGACCTGCATGGTCCCCCCGCATGCCTTGCACTCCAGGGAGATCTTGCCCTCCTCGCCAGGGTTGCGCCACTCGACGTCGATCTCGGACAGTATCTTGCCGCAGTGGTCGCACTTGTTCGGGGTCCTGTAGGCGAACACGGAGATGTAGGAGTCCTCCTCCTCCTCCGCGTCTATCCACTCGACCACTCCCTCGCGGATCAGGTCGCCCCACTTGGCCTTGCGGGAGCGCATGTCCTCCACGTGCTTGTGCGTGAGGAGCGTCTTGCCGTGGCGGACGACGAGCAGAGGCCTCCTGAGCCTGCCCTCGTCGCAGTTGATTATGATCTCGTTCATGTGGTCGTCGTAGCGGACGTTGACCTCGTGGCTGAGCAGGCCGGAACGCCTCCTCTGCCTGACCTCCTCGACCAGCTCCTTGGGCTTGTCGTGGAGACCGATCAGGTCGCCGTTCACGTAGACGCGCGTCTCGGTCGTGTACTGCTCGCCGACCTCGCGGACGCCCAGGTCCTTGAGGAGCCATATGACGTCCTTCTCGTCGGTCCCCTCGGAGACGTCGACGATGAGCGCGCAGTTCTTGACCAGGCCACAGTTCTGACCCTCAGGTGTCTCGTTCGGGCAGAGCCTGCCCCACTGCGTCGGGTGCAGGTCACGCGCCTCGAAGTGAGGCTGGCTCCTGGTCAGGGGCGAGGTGACGCGCCTGAGGTGGGAGAGTGCGCTCATGTTCGACGTGCGGTCCAGCAGCTGCGAGACGCCCGCCCTGCCGCCGACCCAGTTGCCGGTGGCGAAGGCGTGAAGTAACCTGTGGGTGAGCAGGTCCGGCCTGATCGCGCTGGAGATCTTGAGGCCCTTCTTGCGCGTGTAGCCCCTCTCCAGCTGGTATTTCAGGTCCTTGATGAGGTTGGTGAACGCGACCCTGAAGAGGTCCTCCATGAGGTCACCCGCGAGCTTCAGCCTCTTGTTCGCGTAGTGGTCCTTGTCGTCCTCCTTCCTCTTGCCGAGCTCGAGTTCCAGTATGGTCCTCGCGACACGTCCCAGGAAGATGGACTTCTTCATCCTCGCGTCGGCCGTGTCGCCCAGGTGCGGCAGGAGCGAGCGGTCGATTATGCTCTCGACCTTCTTCGCCCTGTACTCCTTGGCCTGGCCTGTGGCGAACTTGCGCTCGAGGTAGAGGATCGCGTCCTCGGTCGTGAATATCCCGTTCGGCGGGTAGAGTTTCTTGTTCTGGCACTCCTCGATGTTCGCGTAGACGATGTTGGCCATCTGGGGGTCGGAGACGATAGCCTTGAAGATCTGCTCGTCGCTCTCCATCCCCAGCGCCTTCATGAGCACCATGAGCGGTATCTGGCCGGACGCCGCTGGCACGCTGACGACCAATATGCCGTCCTTCTTCTTCTCCATCAGCGTGAGGGCACGGTAGCCCTCCCTCTGAGAGAAGACCTTGGCGACATGGAGGTTCGCGCCGTAGCGCTCGTTCATCTCGACCATGACCCTGTTCGGGGCTAGGTCCTCGAGCGAGATCAGCGCCCTCTCGGTGCCGCCTATGATGAAGTAGCCGCCGGGGTCGCACAGGTCCTCACCCTGGGAGACGAGGTACTTGTCGATCTCCTCCTGGGTGGGCTCCCTGTCCGTGTCCATGTTGTCCTTGTGGAGGTTGCACTTCTTCGACCGCTCCATGATGGGCAGGTCGCCGATGTGCACCTTCTCCGGCTCGCGCTCGATGCCGTCCTCTATGAGAGTGAACTCTAGCATTATCGGTGCGGAGTAGTTGAGGTTCCTGAGCCTTGCCTCCATCGGATAGAGGTCGTGGGTGGCGCCGTTGGCCTCCTTGATGATCGGCTTCCCGACGGAGATGGTGGGCTTCGCGGCCACGTCTATCTGGCCGGTCTTCTCGTCCCTCTTCCTCCCGATGCGGATTTCGATGATCTTCCCCTCGGTCCTGTCAGGGTCGAGGCGGATGATCCCCCGTTCGGTGTCGTCAGGGGAGGCGCGGACGTTGTCCACGATCTTCTGCATCCTGCTGTTCGGATGGTCTATCGTCGGCAGGAAGTCGTTGTACGAGGCTATGTGGTGGTTGACGATGCTGCGCTCTTTGAAATAAGTTTCAACAAGTTCCCTCAATGGTTCACCCCCGGACCACGAGTCTGTAACAGACGGATATGCCGCTGGTGGCACTGCGCCTGACTACCTTCACTACCATTCCTTCCTCGACCGGTCCCATGATGACGTCGAGTGCACGTATGCACGGGTCTCCGATCCTGATCTTCGGAAGCTGGTCCTTCGTGAGCCGGAGCTCCTTCAGGACCTTCTCGGCCTCCTTCTCCGACAGGAGATGATGCTCGGGAACGAGCTCATGCTCCAAGACGTTAAATTCTTCGGCCATCTTGCTCACCCCGCGAATCCAGGGCATCCCTTGCTCGCGCGTTTCAACCCGACCAACCCCTCAGACGCGCCTGATGCGACGACGCCTGGCGGGCCCGCGGGGATTTCCGAGACTGGTCTGTGGGACGCAGTCATTCGAACCCCGGGCCACCTGCTTAAAAGGCAGATGCTCTTTCTAGGGAAACTTGTGCTTAGAGAATGCATCAGATTTCCTACCTAGCTGAGCTACGGGCCCGTGGGCGGCGTGGGATACCCTAGGCTGCGTTAGCAGGGCGTGTAGTTCGTTCCGATATATAATGATTTTCGACTGTGAACTCTTTTTCGCGCCGGAAGTCCGGAAGCGATTTTTATTCACATTCATTTCAATTAAAATGATGATATAATATGCTGTTTTCACGAAAAGTTCATCTACCTTCCGCTTGCGAAACTGTAGCATGCCACCGATTGAAGGAAGGCTAGACGGGGTGTTCGATAAGCCTGCCAGTGCCTCCACGCGAGGCGTCGGGCCCTTCCTGAGACATTCCCGGTCGACGGGAGGGTCATCCACCGGGCCTCAAGGGGCATCGGAGGAGAACCGGGGGTCCGTGTCGCACGTGCCCGCGAGACCGCTCATATTCGATGCCTTCGCCCCGCCAGCGGCGGTGTCGTTCCCGGCCTATTGGGTGCCGACGGGGCTCCTGATGTTCCTCATTAGTGTTATATACAGATAGCTTATACCTCAGCCTCCGAGAGGTAGAAGAGCTTGATGTCGGGCCAGGAGAAGATCTGTTCCTCATGCGGGGTGCGCCTCGTCGGCAAGACCGAGACGACATTCCCATGCCCCAACTGCGGCAGGACCACGATCGGCAGATGCATGAACTGCAGGGATCAGAGCGTCCACTACAAGTGCCCAGAGTGCGGCTTCGTCGGGCCGTGAGGTGTTATCCATGGGAGAGGTCGCCCTACAGTACAGGATACTTCCAGAGAGCGTGGACGTCGACCTGACCAAGTTGGTCGGGGCGGTCACTGCAGCCCTCCCCAAGGGCGCCCTGATGAAGGCCCACGAGCTCAAGCCCGTCGCGTTCGGCCTCAAGGCGCTGCACGTCCTCATAGTCGTGGACGACAAGCAGGGCGGCGCTGAGCAGATCGAGGCGGCTGTTTCGACCGTGCCCGGAGTGCAGAGCATCGAGATCGTCGAGATGGGGCTTCTCTAGCCCTTACGTCTTCCCTTCTTCTCGCAGCTGCAGTCCATCAGGATGGTCCGCAGCTCCTTCTTCAGCCTGATCTGCTCCTTGACCTGGGCGTCCGTGAGCGAGATCATCTCGGCGAACTCCATCATCGTCTCCCTGACGAAGAGGTCCGCCTCGTCGACGGCGGCGATCTTCTCGAGGTACCCGTTGCCGCCCCTCACGCGGGAGATGCGGTCCATGGTCTCGATGATCCTCGACAGTGCCTCCTTCTCGGGGATGCATGTGATCAGCCCGAGCTTGCCGAGGCCCTCCATGACCTCCTTCAGGCGGTCCTCGCTGACGTAGGTCGACTTGCCCTCGCCGAGCGAGAACTGGAATATCTCGGCGGCCGACCTGTAGTAGGTCTCGATGAAGTGGCCGACCCGCTCCTCCCTCGACACGTCGACCAGGCCGGCCTTCTTCATCTTCCGTATGTGGTGGTATATCGCCTGGGGGGTCAGGCCGAGCTCGCCGGCGATCTGGCTCACTGTCATCTCCTTGGCCCTCAGAAGGTGGTTTATCCTCCGTCGGGTCTCATCCGAGAGGAGGTCGAACGCCGCTGGGTCCTTGATTATCTTGATGTGCCTCAGGCCATTCCACCGGGAGATGGATTGGGAGCTGATGATATAACGGTTTTCCTTATTAAAACAAAGATTTTAATAGCGCGGAGTCGCATCAGCCGACATACGGCGGGGCGTCCGCAGTCACAGTCTCAGGGCATCACCACGGGACGGCCGCTCCTCCGAGTGGGACGATGATTGACAAGGACAAGGGCGATGTGGCCACCTGCACCTACTGCGGAAGGACGAGCAAGAAAGAGAGCAGATCCTGTCCCAGGTGCGGGAACGTCTTCAGCAAGGACGAGTCTGAGGAAGGCGACGCATAGTCCAATCACGACATCACGATATAGTGTCCACGGAGCGGGGTAAGGCCTCTCCTCGAGTCCATACCAAATACCCCAACGGTCAGGCCCCGCCCCGTGGGCATCTTCTTGTTCAGCCCACGAGCGACCGGCGGGCATGTGCCTGTGAGAAACGGATGATAAGGGGTTTCAGCGGTTTGGACCGACCCTGCCCTCACGCCTTCGGCGGCGGCAGGATGAACTTGCCCTTCATGAGGTACTTGGTCTGGTCCCTGGCGCGCTTGATGATGGCCTCGGCGCCCTCGTAGAGCTCCTTCTTGGACTTCTTGACCCTGGCTATGCCCTCGCTCATGGCAGCCGACGCGACGGCGACCGCCTCGTTCGGGAAGACCTCCCACTCGTCCATCGTCGGGACGATGTAGGTCTCGGTCAGGCCCTTGTCCTCGGCCGTCTTCGCGATGGCCTTCACCGCTGCCAAGCACATCGTGTCGCTGATGGTCTTGGCCCTCACGTCGAGCGTGCCCCTGAAGATGCCTGGGAACCCGAGGGAGTTGTTGACCTGGTTCGGGAAGTCCGACCTGCCTGTCGCCACGACCTTGGCACCCGCCTCGAGCGCCTCCCAGGGCCAGATCTCGGGGATGGGGTTCGCGGTGGCGAACACTATGGCGTCGTCGGCCATGCCCTTGATCCACTCGGGCTTGACGGTGCCCGGGCCTGGCTTCGAAGCGCACACGACGATGTCCGCGCCCTTCAGTGCGTCAGCGGGTCCCCCGACCACGCCCTCCTTGTTGGAGTTCTCGCACATGAACCACTTCTCCTTGAACTCCTCCTTGACCTCGGTCCTGCCCATGTGCAGCGTCCCCTTGGAGTCGCACATGATCATGTTCTCCCACTTGAATCCGGAGATGTGGCATATCCTCGAGATCGCTATGTTCGCGGCGCCCGCGCCGATGAAGACCGCCTTCATCTCGGCCGGCTTCTTGCCGACGATCTTCGCGGCGTTGACCGCGCCCGCGGCCACTATGGTGCCCGTCCCCTGCTGGTCGTCGTGCCAGACCGGGATCTCGCACTCCTTCCTCAGGCGCTCGAGTATGTAGAAGCACTTCGGCTGCGAGATGTCCTCGAGGTTGACGCCTCCGAGGGACGGCTGCAGGACCTTGACGGTCTCGATGAACTTGTCCGGGTCCTTCGTGCCGAGGCAGAGCGGGAACGCGTCCACGCCTCCCAGGTACTTGAACAGGAGCGACTTGCCCTCCATGACCGGCATGCCCGCCTCAGGGCCTATGTCGCCCAGCCCGAGGACCCTGGTGCCATCAGAGATGACGCCGACCGTGTTCCACCTGTTCGTGTGGACATAGGACAATTCCACGTCCTTGTTGATGGCCTTGCATGGCTCCGCGACACCTGGTGTGTACCATATCGCGAAGTCGCTGAAGTCCCTGACCGCACACTTCGGAGTGATCTCGATCTTGCCCGCGTAGAACGGGTGGTAGACCATCGCGAGCCTGGCTGGCTCGTAGGCCTTCTTCAGCATCTGTTCGACGGACGCCTTCTGGACCGGACCCTTCACCGGCGCCTTCTTCTTGGCTGGCGCCTTCTTCGCGGCCTTCTTGGCCGGCTTTCCCTTCTTTGCCATTCGATTCAACCCCTTGCCTTCTTGATGGAAGTCGAAAGTCGTTGCCCGCATTTCCAATTCCGGACAACTTGAGAGCACTTTCGTTGCGCTATTTGCTGATACGACGGGAAGATTTCGGCGGATTAATAGGTTACCGTGATACCGGCCGTCATACCTCCCTCGGCCAGGCCGGGCGTAACGAGAACGGAACATATTATCGGGTCAAAACGATTCCCTGCGTCTATGAAGGCCCTGGTCCTGGACGGCTACACCGATGAGCCCGCGTGCCTGGGCGTCCCGCCGTACGTCGGACCGCACGTAAGGCTGGCATACGGAGCGCTTGTCCGGGCAGGGGCGGAGGTCGCATACTCCACCGTCGACCGGTGGAGGACCGGCCAGGTGGACCCGGGAGCGTACGACCTCGTCGCCGTGGTGCGGAACGTCGCGGTGCCGGGGAAGTACCTCAGGGGGATGCCCGCAAGCGACAGGGAGCTGGCATCGATCGCCGACGACGTGAGGGGGACCTCGGTGGCGGCCCTCGGGACCACATCGAGGAGGCTGCCGGCCGCACTGTCCGATGCCTTCGACCATGTGGCCGGGATGGACCTCGATGCCACGCTCTTCGACCTCGTCAAGGACCGGACCATCGGCGACCGGAGGAGGACGGTCGCCGAGTGGAACGACTGGCTGTTGGCGGGTGCCAGGCTGTGCGAGGAGCATCCTGACCGCGGCGGCCCCCTGATCGCGGAGGTGCAGATGTACAGGGGGTGCGTGCGCTACATCTCCGGAGGCTGCAGGTTCTGCGTAGAGCCTCTCTTCGGCGATGTCGTGTACAGGTCGCCCGAGGACATCGTGAAGGAGACTGAGGCGCTGGCTGCGGCCGGCGTGAGGAACATCAGGCTCGGGGCCCAGTCGTGCGTCTTCTGCTACATGTCGAAGGAGACCGGGAAGAGCGAGAGGCCGACCCCGGACCCGGCAGCGGTCAGGAGGCTGTTGGTCGGGGTCAAGAACGCGATGCACCCGGAGGTGTTCCACCTGGACAACGCCAATCCGGCGGTGGTCGCGGCCCATCCGGACGAGAGCCTGGAGATCCTCAAGAGCGTCGCCGAGCACTGCACGAGCGGGAACGTGCTCGCATTCGGGCTGGAGTCCGCGGACCCGGCCGTGGCCAGGGCGAACAACCTCAATGCGACCGCGGAGGAGACGCTCGAGGCTGTCAGGCTGGTCAACAGGGTGGGCGCGGCCAGAGGACCCACGGGCCTGCCCATGGTGTTGCCCGGGATCAACTTCGTCTGCGGCCTCGAGGGGGAGTCGAAGGAGACCTATCGCCTCGACATCGAGTTCCTCAGGCACGTCCTGGAAGAGGGGCTCATGCTCAGGCGGATCAACATCAGACAGGTGCTGCCAGTCAGGTCGGACTTCCCCGGGGTCGCCGACAGGAGGGGCTTCGAGTCGTTCAAGAGGGCGGTCAGACAGGATATCGACTTGCCCATGCTCGGCAGGCTCCTGCCGGACCGGACGGTCCTGACGAGGGTGTACACGGAGCTCGTGGAAGGGGGGAAGACGCACGGCCGCCAGGTCGGGAGCTATCCCATGCTCGTGACCCTCCCTTACAGGACCCAGGTCGGCAGGTGGCTGGATGTGGCGGTGACGGGGAGGGGTTTCAGGAGCGTCACCGGCGTGGAGCACCCCATGGACGTGAACACCGCGACCCTCTCCATGCTGGAGGCCGTGCCTGGAATAGGCAGGAGGAGGGCGATGTCACTGGTGCGGAAGAGGCCGTTCGCCACCAAGGAGGAGGCCCTGGGCGTGTTCGACGAGACCGGGGCCCGCGGATCGGCCGAGTTCCACCTGACCGCGCGTTCCCGCAGCATGTAATAGTCAGTTTATTGTACGGTCCGCCCGATTCGAGTCGCAGGCGACGGAGGACGAGGCTTGGACCTAAGGCTCGCTGCGAAGTACCCGTTCCTCAAGGAATCGGGGACGTTCCTCAAGGCACAGGGGGTCACCCTGGACAGGCTCATCGCGGGGAGGGCGTACGAGCGGGCCCGCTTCGCCGGCAAGGAGCGGGTCATGGAGTCCATCAACGAGCCCATGATCCAGGACCATCCCATGGCATCGAGCGCGGACGCGACCAACGAGCTGCTCAGCTACCCCGTCGCCAGGATGATAGTCTCCGCCGTGGGCGACCCCATGCTCATCAACAGGTACGCCATCGCCGAGGCCAAGAGGGCGGACAGGTACCTCAACGCCGAGGGGATGCCCTTCGTGATGCAGGTCGCCGCAGACCTAGGATTGGACGTGGCCGAGAGGAACGGCGAGATCACCGTGGACTTCGCCGACTTCCTGAGGTTCTCCGCCGCTCTGAGGAGCAAGGAATGGAAGCTCATCAACCAGCGCGTCAAGGGAGGGAGGGTCGTCGTGCCCAACCAGAAGAAGCTGGTCCGTCTTGTCCAGCAGCTCATCACGGAGCGCATCTCCTCCGAACTCCCTCTGCCGGTCAACGACGACATCATGTCCGCCTTCGCCCCGGACATAGAGGAGATCAGGGGCATATACGAGAAGAAGAGGGCCGAGCAGCGGTCCAAGGACGTCGGGAAGCTGAGCATCACGAGGTTCCCGCCGTGCATGAGGAAGCTCCTCGGGATGATACAGGCGGGGCAGAACGTCCCCCACTCGGGGAGGTTCGCCCTGGTGGCCTTCCTTCACACCCTGGGGATGAACTCGGACGAGGTCCTCGAGACCTTCTCGGCGGCCCCGGACTTCGACGAGGGCAAGAGCAGGTACCAGATCCAGCACATCACGGGTGAGATCTCGGGGACGGAGTACACCCCGCCCGAGTGCTCGACAATGAAGAGCTACGGGATATGCTACGACCCCGACTCCCTGTGCGAGAAGGAGTGGATGAACCACCCGCTGAAGTACTACAGGCAGAAGGGCAGGCCGCGCGGGCCCAGGCCGGAGAGGAAGACCGAGTACAAGATCCGCTCAGGGAAGTGACTTCCAGATCATGTGGGCGCGCTGTATCGCGGTTATGTTGCCCGCGATGCCGAAGTATATCATCATCCATCCGATGACCGAGAAGCCGAGTATGTCCTTGGCGTAGTCCGTGCCCCAGTAGCTGAGGGCGTACTGAATCAGCGGGATGACTATGAGCAGTGCGAGCCTGTCCGCGCGGCCCAGTATCCCCCTGTACTCCCGCCTGAGGCCGAGCGCCTGCGCCTGGGTCCCCATGTAGCTCGCCAGCATGACCCCGATTATGGCCATGAGGCCGACCCAGACGGGGCAGAAGCTGCCGGTCGCTATGCCCGCGAGGATGAAGACGTCCGCGTACCTGTCGATGACGTGGTCGACGAAGTCCCCCCTCTTGGATTCCTTGGCGGAGAGCCTCGC
>JALOTO010000012.1 GCA_025457845.1 Thermoplasmata archaeon
TTCCCTCCGACTGCGAGAAATAAGTGTAACGAGATACGGGCCCGAGGGGACTGAGTTGGGATTCGACCTCGGCATAATCGGAGGACGCGTAGTCGACGGCGCCGGGAACCCATGGTTCGAGGGGGACCTCGGGATAACCGGCAAGAGGATAGCCAAGGTGGGGACCGTCGCCAGGAAGGACTGCGACAAGGTCATCGACGCCAAGGGGCTGTACGTCTGCCCTGGCTTCATAGACATCCACACCCACTCCGACTTCACGGCCATGGTCTTCAGGGGATGCGACAGCACCCTTAGGCAGGGCGTCACGACCCATCTCATCGGGAACTGCGGCCTCGGGGTCGCGCCCCTGAGGGAGCCGTACGTCAAGCTCATGCTGAACTACTGGGGCGAGTGGGCCGGCGTGGGCGACGTCAAGTGGCGGACTTTCAGGGAGTACCTCAAGGTGCTCGAGAAAGGCGGCCTCGGGCACAACATCGCGGCGCTCGTGGCCCACGGCGCGGTCAGGACCGCCGTCATGGGACCTGACAGGGGCGCCCCTGACAAGGCCCAGCTCAAGGACATGAAGGGGCTCGTCGACGAGGCCATGGGGGCCGGGGCGTTCGGGATGTCCACCGGCCTGGTCTATCCTCCTAGCTGCTTCGCCAAGACGGACGAGGTCATCGAGCTCTGCAAGGTCGTCGCTAAGTACGGCGGCATGTACACATCGCACATCAGGGGCGAGAGGGAGACCATCGCCGACGCCATCAGGGAGGCCGTCCTGATAGGCGAGAAGGCGGGGGTCAGGGTCCAGATATCCCACAACTGTCCCAAGTGGGGCGCGTGCGGAAGGACCGGGGAGACCCTGGGGCTCGCGGAGAAGGCGAGGGAGGAGGGCCTCGACGTGACCATCGACAACGACATGCACACTGACCTCGCGCCCAAGCTCAGCGGCGCCCTCCCGCAGTACCTGCACGAGCTCGATAGGGAGGGCATGATCGCCCACATATCGTCGCCGAAGAACAGGGCCAGGATCAAGAGGGAGATCATCGAGGACAAGCTCCCCGCGTTCGGTCCCTGCGGGCTCCTGAAGCACGGCAACTTCGAGAGGATATTCGTCATGGACTCCCCTCAGGACAGGAAGCTCGAGGGGAGGACCGTCGCGCAGATCGCCTCCGACGCGGGCAAGGACCCGTTCGACGCCTACTTCGACCTCATAGTGGGGAGCCACAACGAGATCACGGCCCTCTTCGACTACATCCTGGAGGAGGACATCAAGGCGCTCCTGACCCATCCCCTGATGATGGTCTCCTCGGACTGCGCGACATGGTCGACCGAGGGGCCCCTGAGCGACCCGCCGCCGTACATGCCCTGCGCCTTCGGGGAGTACCCGGGCATACTGGCCAAGTACGTCAGGGACGAGGGGCTCCTGACCCTCCAGGAAGCGGTCAGGAAGATGACGAGCTTCCCCGCGCAGAAGATCGGGCTCTACGACCGGGGGCTGCTCCGGCCGGGGATGAGGGCCGATGTGACACTCATAGACCTGCCGAGGCTGAAGGACCGGGCGACGAACCCGTGGCCGCACAAGCACCCCTTCGAGAACTGGCCCCACCAGTATCCCGAGGGAGTGCCGTACGTCGTCGTCAACGGCAAGGTGGCCGTCAGGAAGGGAGAGCAGACGAAGGAGCTCGCAGGCGAGGTCATAAGGCACTCGCCCGGTTGAACGCCGTCAGAGCTCGAGCTTGACGTATTCGCCCTTGCACGGGCTCCCGGGGCAGAACCACATCGCCCTGTTGGTCAGGTCGAACACGACCGAGAAGATCGTCGCGGTCTGCTCGGCCGGCGCCAGTGCGGGGTCCGCGTGCCTGCAGACGCTCTCCGGGTGCCCGACATGGTCGGAGAAGACCTTCTTGAACGTCGACACCTCGACCTTCCCGAGCTCGGTCTTGAACAGCTTCCGGGCCCGGTTGTACCTGACTATGGACGAGAAGCGAGTGTGCATGTTCTCCTCGAACCTCCACATCCTCGGCGAGAGGTAGTGGTTCGTGTGGACGAGCCAGCCGTCCTCGGCGTAGAGGGCGTCGAACGTGGTGGCCGAGCCCTCCATGCTGTATATCTCCCCGTTCGTGTCGCAGACTATGTTGTTGAAGCTGTGCCCCCGCCCCTCGGGCATGGAGGCCGTGAGCGCCTGGTAGATGCCCTTCTCCCTCAGGACCTTCCTGACAGGGAACATCTTGGGGATGCCGACCCTGAGGTCGTTCGGGACGAGCGCGTTGCCGGTGAGGCTGATGCCGGCCGCGTTCATGCCCACCGTGGGCATGATACCGCCGTAGCAGACCCCGATGAACCCGGGCTCGTCGTTCGGCCTGACCCTCGCCACCGCCACGTCGTCGAAGTTCCACGGCTCGACGTCCTCGTTGTGGGCCGCGTAGACGCAGTCGTTCACGGTCCACTGCGCGTTCACGGCGATGTCAGTGCAGCCCTTGCCCGTGACGGGGTGGTCGCTGATCATCGCGTACACCCTCTCGAACGGGATGCCAGTGCCCTCGGCGTAACCCTCCAGCTCCTCGACATATTCAGGGTAGAACCGCCTCGACATGGGGAGCGTCCTCTTGGCCATGGCGACTGCGGACTCGAGGGTCATTCCCGGGATGCCCTCCACGTACGCCTTCAGCCGGCGGTCCATCCTCAGCGCCTGGTCGCGGCACTGCTTGCCCAGGGAGACCCCGATAGCGTGGTGGCTCCCCGTCGCCGAGACCTCCCTGATAGTCCTGCTCTCCTCCTTGGCCATCCTCTCAGCTCCCGTCGCGCCCGCGACGGGACGGTGGAGCACAAGGCATCTAGAAATACATATGCGGGCGCGCGCGTGCGCGCGAAAAGGCTTATGCGCGCACACGGCGGTCAACCCCCCGATGCCCAAGGTCGAGGTCGACTTCGTGTGCAAGAAGTGCAAGAACTCCTACCCCGCGACGATCTCCTTCTCCGGCAAGGTCGAGGACCTTGACCTAGACGACAACCAATCGAGGTGCCCTTACTGCGGGGCGTGGAACTGCGCCGACCCGAAATCGGTCCGCGCGGCGGTACGGGGAACCGCCGAAGACTGACATCTCCGGACAGATGACGCTTATATAGCGGCAAGACCGGGCATCAGGGCCCGTTTCCGGGGTCCGCAAAGGGGGCGCGGCTTTATAAATGGTGAGCGCATGCCAGCATGTCGGTTTCCTAGGTCGCGTCAAAAGGCATGGTCTTTTTGAAGGAAAGGCTAAATACGACAAAAGACTGTTATCCGACCCGTGTTTGACCTTCCTAAAGGGGAGTAGAGGAGGGTCAAGTTATACGGAAGGAGGATATGCTCAATGGTAGCAAGTAAGCAAGGTGAGCCTGCACCAGAGGAGACGGCAGAATCCCTTCCAACCGAGGTGAAAGCAGAGCCCAAGAAGAAGACGATGATGTTGGCCGTGATTATCGCGGTCATCGTCGTCATAGCCGCGGTCGCCGCTGCGATCGGGCTAGGGCTGCTCGGTGGAGGAGATGAGGAGCCGACGAACGTCCCGCCAAGCGGCGGGATTAGGGCTGTGTCTGGCACCACCATAGACATCGGTGGTACCGTTGAATTCGAATCGCTCGGGACCGACTCCGACGGCGAGATCGTCAACTACACATGGATGTACGGAGACGGCGCCGTGGACGGCCCGGACCCGGACCTGACCGAGACATCTCACGTATATGATTACGGTGGGAGCTATCTCGTGTACCACGAGGTCGAGGACGACCTCGGAGCGACTGGCGACAACGAGGCGCAGATGACCGCGGTCACCGTCCTGCTCTGGAACACGGACTCGTGGCAGAACGACTCTGCCCCGTTCGCGTTCATGAACCTCGATGACAACGTCATCGCGATCAACGACACCGTGACCTTTAACATGACCTCGTGCGCGGCACCCCTGTGGGACGCCGACGCATGGGAGGTCGCGGCGAGCTGGGAGTACATCGACTCGATGACCCTGGACTTCGGCGACGACAGCGACCCCGTCGATGTCACGCCAGAGGAGATAATGGTCCAGGAGCACAAGTACACGGCGAACGGCCACTACGCGGCGTCTCTAGAAGTCACGTCCGCGGAGGGAGTCTCCACCATCGTTATGTACACGGTCCATGTGCTCAAGCCCGAAGTGGAGTACCTGGGCGAGATCAGGAACCCCGACGCCTTCATAGAGGTCACCATAGGTGAGCCCGAGTACCTTGACCCGGCCACGGATTACGAAACGGCCGGCGGCGAGGTCATCATGAACACCTACGAGACTCTCATCTGGTACGACGAGGAGAGCACCGTCGACCTGGTCCCGGTCCTCGCGACCGAGGTGCCGACCGTCGAGAACGAAGGGATTTCCGAGGACGGAATGAACTACACGTTCCACATCAGGGAGGGCATAACCTTCCATGACGGAACCGAACTCGCGGCGGACGATGTGGCATACTCCATCCAGAGGGTCCTGAGGATACACGACCCGAACGGCCCCTCCTGGATGCTCGAGCAGATCATGACGAGCTATCTCTCGTACTATGTCGGCGGAGACTTGCAGACATTCATCGACGACAACGCCCCGCCGCAGTGGATGCTAGATGCGATAGGCGAGACCGACCCCACCTACATCCTCACCGAGGATGACAACAGAGAGGTGGCCGAGGCATCCGTCACCGTGGTCGACGACATGACCGTCAACTTCAGGCTGAACAAGCCGTTCCCGGCTTTCCTGAAGATAGCTGCCTACACCATCATGTCCGTAGTGAGCATGGACTACGTTGAGGACAACGGCGGAATCGTGGATGGCGAGCACAACGACGTCATGGACCTGACGACGTGCGGCACTGGTCCGTACATCCTGCCCGACGGCGGATGGGAGCACGGCACCAAGATCCACCTCGAGAGGAACGACGACTACTGGGGCGAGGCTCCGGCTCTGAAGGACGTCTACATCATAACGGCGACCGACGAGAACACCAGGATCCTGATGTTGCAGGCCGGCGACGCCGACACGATCGCGATGAGCATCGAGTACGAGAGCATGTTCCAGGGCGACCCTGAGTACGAGATAACGAAGGGGCTCGCGACCTA
Organism: Thermoplasmata archaeon; assembly: GCA_025457845.1. Next base: position 5,093 of record JALOTO010000012.1, read on the forward strand.
CGACGTGACCTTTGCCGGGTTCAACTTGAACATCAACGAGACCCAGGCGGCGCTGTACGGAAGCAACGTGCCGGGCGACTTCTTCGTCGACAAGAACGTCAGGCTGGCCTTCGTCCACATGCTCGACTACGACACGTTCATCGAGAACGTGCTGAAGGGCAACGCGATACAGCCCAACGGGGTCATCCCGAAGGGCATGTTCGGGTACGATGAGACCATCCCGACGTACGAGTTCGACCTGGACACCGCCGCGAGCTACCTCAAGGAAGCCATCAATGCGGACACTGGCAACACGTGGTGGGTCGACGGGTTCGACATCGCGCTGTTCTACAACGCGGGCAACGCGTACAGGGAGACGGCATGCAGGTACCTGGCCGACGCAATGGACGAGCTGACGACGATGGCGGCCTCCGATGGCGGCGGAGTATTCACGGCGACCGTGAACACTCTGGACTGGCCCACGTACCTCTCGCTGCTGAGGAACACGCCAAGTCCGTTCCCGGTGTTCTACCTGGGATGGGCACCAGACTACGCCGACCCGGACGACTACGCGACGCCCTTCCTGGACAGCGTCTACGGTGGCTACCCGCACACGACCGGCTACGCCAACGCATCGATAGACGAACTCGTCAGGGCAGCGGCCGTCGAGCTTGATGAGACGCTCCGCGCCGAGATGTACTCCGAGATGAGCATGCTCGTCTACGAGGACGCGCCGTACATCTTCCTGTGGCAGGGCAACAACTTCCACATAGAGAGGGCGTGGCTCGAGGGATACTACTTCAACCCGATGTACCCGGGATTCTACTTCCCGGCGTTCAGCAAGCCAGTGGCCACGGAGTAGTCATCGCAGGCAGTGCGTGCAAACCCCTTCATCGAAACCTTTTCTGTTCCACTTTTATCATGCCCGATGCGTAGTGAAACGCCAGTCGTCAGAACCGCATGTTTGCTGTTCCGCGTCCGTTCTGGAAGTACATCGGAACGGTGGTTGGGAAAAGGTAGAAATAGTGAGGATTCGTGTACTATCCAGTGGTCCCCCAGGGGTGATTCTGGCTGCAACTCCTAACCTATGTCGTAAGGCGCCTGTTTCTGCTTGTCCCAGTGTTGCTCGGGGTCACGATCCTGACATTCACCATCATGCGTGCGGCAGGCGACCCGGTCACGGCGTACCTGACGAACCCCGAACGTGCGACGGAGAGGCAGATCCAGGCCGTCATCGACCAGTACCAACTCGACGAGCCCACCTGGGTCCAGTATGTCTACTGGCTCAAGGGCTGCCTGAGCGGCGACCTCGGATACAGCCAGATCTCGAATCTTCCTGTCACAGACACTTTAGCGCTCAAATTCCCCGCCACATTCGAGTTATCATTCACCGCGACCCTGATCGCGGTCCTGGCAGGGATCAGGATGGGGACAGTCGCGGCCGTGCGTGTCAACTCGTGGGTGGACCAGACCACCAGGGTCGTGTCCCTCGTCGCGGTATCGATGCCTGTCTTCTGGCTGGGGCTGCTCCTGCTGATGATCTTCTACAACCAGCTGGGATGGCTGCCGGGACCGGGGAGGTACTCGACGGGTTTCGATGTGAACGACCTCACGCATTACACCAACCTCCTGACGATAGACACACTCCTGAACGGCGACTGGGAGTTCTTCGTCGACGCGGCCGGTCACCTGGTCCTTCCCGCCGTCACCCTGGCGTTCGCTTCGACGGCGCTCATCGTGAGGATGATGAGGTCCAGCATGTTGGAGGTCCTCGGGGCCGAATACATCAGGACCGCGAGGTCGAAGGGGCTGCCCGAGAAGATGGTCATAAGGAAACATGCCAGGAGGAACGCTCTCATCCCCACGACAACCGTCGTCGGGCTGAGCTTCGGCGGCCTGCTCGGCGGGGCCGTGCTGACAGAGACGATCTTCACATGGCCTGGCCTCGGGGCATGGTCCGCACAGGCAGCGCTGAACCTCGACACGGCGGGCATCATGGGGTTCACCCTCCTGACCGCGATGATATACGTGCTCGCCAACCTCGTCGTGGACATAACGTACGCTTATCTCGACCCGAGGGTACGCCTGGGCTGATATGGAGGTCTGAAAGTGAAACTCACCATCGCGGGCAGGGAGCCCGAGAAGGACGGCGCGAAGAAGCAGCCCCTCGAGCAGCGAGCGGCTGCAGGGAAGGACTTCAAGGACACCTTCCAGGCGTTCTTGGCTCCAAGGTTGAGGGAACTCAAGTTCGACCTCCATCTCCTTTCCAAGAGCGCCACCTCGATCGCGGGACTGATCCTGCTCCTGATGCTGATAGTCGTGGCGGCCGTACCGTGGGTGTTCGCGGAGCCGAACGACCCAGACCCCTACCAGATACCGTTCGACAAGTATGTGCCGGACCCCCTGCCGCCGCTGACGGACGGGTTCATATTGGGTAGCGGGAACAACGGGGCGGACATATACTATGGCATAATCTGGGGCGCCAGGCTCTCCATGAGTTTCTCGATCCAGGTCGTGCTCGCGTCGGTGGTCGTCGGCACGTTCCTAGGGCTCGTATCCGGATTCAAGGGAGGAGTCATCGACGAGATGATCATGAGGCTCACGGACATATTCCTCTCGGTCCCCTCCCTCATACTTGTCATGGCGATAGCGGCCGTCATGGGGAAGGACCTGGGCGCCACCAAGCTGGCCCTCATAGCAGTCTGGTGGTCTGGATACACCAGGCTGGTCAGGGGACAGGTCCTCTCGATAAGGGAGAACTCCTACATCGACGCCGCGCGGGCCTCCGGCTCCGGGGAGGGCAAGATCATGCTCAGGCACATCTTCCCCAACTCATGGGCCCCTGTGCTCGTCTCCGCGACGATGGACATGGGCACCGTGGTGCTGGTCATGGCAGGCCTCAGCTACATCGGCTTGGGCGCGGCCCACGGCATGGCTGAGTGGGGGGTCATGATCAACGACGGGCAGAAGTACTTCGTGATAGGCTACTGGTGGATGGTGTTCTTCCCCGGCATGGCCATCCTGACGTTCGTCATGGCGTTCAATCTCCTGGGCGACGGGCTCAGGGATATTTTCGATCCCAAGATGAGGCGGTGACCACATGGAGATGCGCGACGACGTTCTCGCAGAGATCAAGAACCTCTACGTCAACTTCTACACGTACCAGGGAGTGGTCAAGGCCATCGACGGCATAGACCTGGAGATCAGGAAGGGGGAGACCCTCGGGCTCGTCGGCGAGACGGGCTGCGGCAAGAGCGTCACCGCGAGCACCATCATGAAGCTGATCCTCAGCCCGCCAGGCAAGATCGAGTCCGGCGCCGTGTACTTCATGGAGCCGCCTGAGGTCCGGGCGAAACGAATGGAGCAGGAGGATCTGGCGCAGAAATGGTATGAGAAGCTCCCCGAATGGGAGAAGAAGAAGGTGGTGGCGGTCTATGGCCTCAGGTTCACCGGCTTCAAGAAGAAGGTCAGGGCGCCCACGAAGTCCGAGGTCGAGAAGATCGTCCCTCCGGCCAGGATACCCCACGGGGTCATGTCGCAGTACCTCAAGAAGAAGCTGGCTAAGGCGCCAAAGGGGGACGTCGTGCTCCAGGACGCCCTCGGCCAGAAGTACGACCTGCTCACCAAGAAGATCGAGTACATGCAGCTGATCAGGGGCAGGTTCATATCGATGATATTCCAGGAGCCGACCGCAGCTCTCAACCCTGTCTTCACCACGGGGGACCAGATCGCAGAGGTCATCCTGCAGCACAGGAAGTCCGAGATGGCCAAGAGGGCGCTCCACCCGCCGACATCCGGCACCGGGTCGATCGTCTACCAGATCGTCAAGGAGGGCCCTGTCGACCTCGAGGCGCTCTGCACCAGGCTCTCCAGGGACCACAAGGTCGGGAGGGCCACCGCGCTCGCGGCCATAGAGGACCTCTCGGACAGGAGATTCGTGAAGGTCAAGAAGCAGAGGAAGGGCAGCGGGATCGAGGAGAATGTCCTGACCATCGATGAGAGACCGCCCAAGAAAGCGGTACCTGAGCCACTATCCAAGCTGGAATCCCTCATGGTCGAGGCCGTCAGGGACGAATCCGCGACCCCGGAGGCGGTCTTCAAGAGGCTCTCGACGGACCATGGTATCAAGAAGGCCGAGGCGTCGAAGGCGATGAAGAGGCTCGTTAGACGGAAGGTCCTAAGGCTGAGGAAGAAGGGCATGATCGTCTCCATCGAGGACAGGCGGTCAAAGAGCTACAGGGTGAGGATGCTCGACATGATAGCGAAGAACCCGAACGCCATAGGGACCTTCGTCGAGAGAATCCCCCTGGTGAGACGCGCCCCCTTCGTCAACCAGCACAACGAGGACATCTACAGCGAGGCGATAAGGGAGGCGACGAGGATGCTTTCAATCGTGCGCATACCCGACCCCGAGGGGGTCGTCTCCCGCTATCCCTACGAGCTTAGCGGCGGAATGCAGCAGAGGGTCATGATCGCCATGGCCCTCGCGTGCAACCCGAAGCTGCTTATCGCTGACGAACCCACCACGGCACTCGATGTCACCATCCAGGCGCAGATACTCAAGCTGATGCGGGACCTGAAGGAGTCCTTCGGGTCCTCCATCCTGCTCATAACTCACAACCTAGGGGTCGTCGCCGAGATGTGCGACCGGGTCGGCGTGATGTACGCCGGGTCCATGGCCGAGATAGGCCCCGTCAGGACGATCTTCAAGGAGCCCCTGCACCCGTACACGACCGGGCTAATGAAGTCCGTTCCGTCCGTGCAGGAGGACGCCGAGACCCTATTCACCATCCGCGGGTCCGTCCCGAACCTCGTCAAGCCGCCAACGGGGTGCAGGTTCCATCCTAGGTGCGACTACGCGAAGGACCTGTGCGTCAAGACGAAACCGACGCTGGTCGAGGTGGCGCCCGACCACTACGTCGCCTGCCACAAGGTCACGGGGGCTGATGGCTATGGCTGACGACCGCAACCTCATCGACGTGGTCCACCTGAAGAAGTACTTCCCCATCAGGGGAGGGTTGTTCAAGCGCCCCGTCGGGAGCGTCAAGGCAGTGGACAATGTCTCCTTCTTCATCAAGAGGGGCGAGACCCTCGGACTCGTGGGAGAGAGCGGCTGCGGGAAGACCACGGTCGGGAGGTCGATCATGATGCTCACCCCTCCGACCGAGGGATACGTCTTCTTCGAGACCCCGAAGGACGTCGTGAGGAGGTTCACCGAGGTCTACGAGCTCCTCAGCGGCACCGAGAAGGGCAAGATGGGGGTCGACACGGCCGTCAGGATACTGGAGGGAGTGGATCGGCTCGTCAACACCCCCGAGTGCGGCATCAGGGAGGAGAAGGCCAAGCGCGTGTGCGCAGATGCCCTGAAGGTCGCGGACAGTCTCAGGGCAGGCGGCATCAAGGAAGCCAAGGAGGACGAGGTCAGGGACATCGCGGAGACCGCCCTGGAGGACATCGCCAGGAAGAACACAATCAACTTCAAGAAGAAGGCCAGCCTCAGGAAGATGAGGAGCAGGATCCAGTTCGTCTTCCAGGACCCCTTCTCGTCCCTGGACCCCAAGATGCTGGTCAAGGACATAGTCGCCGAGCCCATCGAGGCACAGCTGAAGCACTACAAGCTGGTCAAGAGGAAGAACGCAAAGGGCAAGACGGTCCACCAGATGATCAGCAAGGACTACAAGCTCGTGGTCAAGAAGGACGGGACGGGGAACATCACATACCAGGTCGTCCCCAGGAAGGCTCCCAAGAAGGGGGCCATCGCGAGAAGGACCACGGCGGCGGAGGACGGGGTCCTCCAGGACAAGATGGGGCTGGCGGGCACCGCCGGTGAGCAGCTCACCAAGAAGCTGTGGACGCGCGACAGGGTGATCAAGCTCCTGGAGCACGTCGGGCTCAACGTCGAGCACATGTACCGGTTCCCGCACGAGTTCAGCGGAGGACAGAGACAGAGGATAGGCATCGCGAGGGCGCTGTCGGTGAACCCGGACTTCGTCGTGCTGGACGAGCCGACTTCGGCTCTGGACGTCAGCGTCCAGGCGCAGATCCTGAACATGCTCAACGACCTTCAGGACGACTTCGGGCTGACCTACCTGTTCATATCCCACGACCTGAGCACCATCAGGTACATGTGTGACAGGGTCGCGGTCATGTACCTCGGCAAGGTGGTCGAGTACTCGGGCAAGGACGAGCTCTTCGCGAGGCCGACCCACCCCTACACGGAGGCCCTGCTGTCCGTGATACCCGCTCCGGACCCGGACCTCCGGAAGAACCGCATCATCCTGCCCGGAGATGTGCCGAGCCCGGCGAACCCGCCGCCTGGCTGCAGGTTCCACACCAGGTGTCCGCTGGTCAAGGACATCTGCTCAGTTGAGGAACCCCCCCTGACCGACAGGGGAGACGGGCACTATGTGGCCTGCCATGTGCGCTAAGAAGGTCAGGGCAGAGACGATGGACGGCCCTGACGGGGCATCCTCGCCCCATGCCCACGGTCCCCGGCCGACGACGGCGGCGACTGCGGACGCGGCCATCGACGACGAGATGGCGCTCAGGATCCTGCGGAGCAGCATGACATGGCGCGAGTGGCTGCTCTACGACTTCCTCCGCTACTGGTACGGGCTCGGCGCGCTGGCACTCCTCGCATTCTCGGTCACGTACATCGCATGGGAGTACCACGTGAGGGATGCCGCCGGACTTGCTGTCCTCGCCGTCGGCGGCACCATCCTCGCGGCGCTCGAGGTCGTCCTGTACAGGGCCATCTGGCCGAGGGGGGCGTTCACCGAGGGATGGCCCATGGGCAGGCGGCTCAGGATGTTCATAAGGAGACTGCGATGGAACCTGTAAGGGCTTTCTATTTACTACCGGCATCCCATACACCAGCGTAGGGCCCCGTGCCCGGCAAGGGAGTGAGCCGGTGGAATGGTTCTGGATAGTCGCCGTCGTGCTGGTCGCCTACTTCGTCGTCCTCGCCCTCGGCCATGTCCTCGGCCTTTGGGTGAAGGTCGGGGCGAGGGTCTACGGACCCGTCATCCTCTGGAGGACCACGCGCGGGATCGCAGCCATCCAGAGGCTCGCCCGGCGGCCCCGGCTGTGGATGACCTTCGCCGCAGTCGGAGCGGCCCTCGCCGTGGCCATGATGGTCGTCCTGACGCTGTTCCTGTTCTGGGTGTCGTACGCCGACCCGGCCCTCCCACGTGCGGAGACCGCGTCCCAGGAGGTCGCTCCAGGTCTTCCGACGGAGAGCCTCGTGCAGACATTGGTCTACGCGGGGATCGGGATGGTCGTGGCTGTCGTCGTGCACGAGCTAGGGCACGGAGTCGTGGCCGCGGCGTGCAAGCTGCGGCTCGATTCCGTAGGAGTGATATTCCTTGCGATACCCGTCGGAGCGTTCGTGGAACCCAACGACCACGACCTCTGGAAGGCCGACGCCCTCAGCAGGATGAAGGTCTACGCGTCCGGGGCCGCGGCCAACATCATGGCGGCTGCCGTCTGCATGATAGTCCTGGCATGGTTGGTGGTCCCGATCGCTGAACCCGTGGAGGATGGGGTCCTCGTCACGGCGGTCGCCCCGGATTCGCCGGGGGACTACCTCGGCCTGACGGTGTGGAGCGAGGTGGTCGCCATCGGGGACGAGCCCGTGACGGATGCAGCCGCGTTCGACGACCTCTGGTTCGACACTCCGGGAGGGGTCGTCCGCCTCGATGTCAGGTACGGGGACGAGAGGAGGTCCGTCCTCATGCCGCAGGGCCTGGCTGTCACCGATGTCCTGGACGGGCCCGCGGAGAACGCGCAGCTCAAGCCAGGGATGATCATCCAGAGCCTGAACGACACCCCGATACACTCCGAGGACCAGTTCAGGTCGGTGATCGAGAACTCGACCCACAAGGCGCCCGTCCCCATCACGGTCCTGGTGCCGGGGGAGGACCCCGTGCTGGGCGACTGGTTCGTCAGGGACGAGAGCATCGTGACCGTCAACCTGACATCTAAATGGGTCTGGTACTACACCCACTACAACTACCTGAACGATGATGACTACAAGAACGTCAGCTTCATGGGCATAGGGGTCGCGCCGTTCGGCCTGACCGTGGTCGAGGCGGAGCACCTCACCGACATGTACGCCCATCCGTTCTCCGGCGCCGATGGCCCGGGAGACCTCGTCGACTCCACGGTCAGGCTCCTGGCCCTGCCGTTCATAGGCTATTCGCCGGTAACCCCGCCAGCGACGGACCTGTACGACCCGGGGGGCGTCCCGGACGCGGCCTACTGGACCCTCGTGAACATCCTGTACTTCGTCTTCTGGGGTAACGTCATGCTCGGGTTCGCCAACGCCATGCCCGCCCTGCCGTTCGACGGCGGATACATGTTCAGGGACATGCTGCGCTGGCTCTTCGCCTACCCGAGGACGAGGCTGAGGGGGATCGAGAAGGTGACCCACCAGAGATGGCTCACCGACCCGGGAGAGGCGGGGATGGTGAAGCTGCTGACCTGGACCATGACCATCGCGACACTGGTCCTCGTGGCCTGGCTCCTCCTGGACCCTTGGATCTGACACTGGCCGGGGAACCAAAGCCATTTCTAGGGCTACCGGCATTCCAGCGCGATGGAGGGCAGGGCGGACCTACACACGCATACGAAGCACTCCGGGCTGTCCAAGGTGCTCTTCCTGAAGCTCCCGGATGCCATCTCCGAGCCGGAGGACGTCGTCAGGGCCGCCGAGGCGAGGGGGCTCCAGGTCCTCTGCGTCACCGACCACAACACCATACGCGGCGGGCTCGAGGCGAGGAAGCACGCCCGCTCCGTCGAGGTCGTCGTCGGGGAGGAGGTGGGCACCTCCGAGGGAGAGGTCCTAGGGCTGTTCCTTACAGACGAGGTTCCCCAGGGGCTCACCGCGGCCGAGACCATCGACATCATCCATTCGCAGGGAGGCGTCGCGGTCGCCCCCCACCCGTTCAGCGCGCACTGCAAGGCCCTGGGGAAGAAGGCCCTCACGCTGGACCTGGACGGCATCGAGGCATTCAACTCCGCCCACAGGGACAGGTACGCCAACGACCTGGCGGAGAAGCTCTGCGGGAAGTCCGGCATGGCCCTGACCGGCGGCAGCGACGCCCACTGCCCGAGCATGGTCGGGAACGCGTACACCACCTTCGAGGGATCGACGGCCGAGGAGCTGAAGAAGGCGCTCCTGGCGAGGAAGGTCGGCTACGGCGGGAACTACACCCCCCTGAAGGACATGATCTGGATGACCACGGAGGTCGCCCTCAGGATACAGCAGCTCATAGGGGAGTCCATCTCGGGGAAGGAGAACACCGAGGACACGATCTACGCGAGGGAGGTTTACGAGATGAGGACAATCACGAAGGCCCTCTCTTTCATTGGAATCATGGCGTTCCTGGCGCCTCCCCTCACCGTGATAGCGGGCATCGTGGGCGACCACGTCCACTGGTCCAAGTCCAAGGCCATGTGGCTGGAGATGAACGGCGGACAGCCTGAGAGGTAGGGCCCCCTTGCAGTAAGGCAATGTCTTTTACATCACCCTGAGGCATGGGAAGCCAAAGGGAAGCGAGGAGGGCGAAGGCATGGTCAAGAGGAAGATGATCGAGATCGACGAGGAGAAGTGCGACGGGTGCGGCCAGTGCGCGATAGCCTGCGCCGAGGGCGCCCTCGCCATAGTCGACGGCAAGGCGAAGGTCGTCAACGAGGTCTTCTGCGACGGGCTCGGCGCGTGCATAGGTGAGTGCCCCCAGGGGGCCCTGAGGATAGTCGAGCGCGACGCGCCGGAGTTCGACGAGAGCGCCGTCAAGAAGCACCTCGAGAGGACGGACCCGGAGAAGGCCCACGCCCTCGGCCACGGCCACGAGCATGCGCACGCAGCACCCGAGCCCTGCGGCTGCCCGTCCGCCCAGCCCATGACTCTCAGGGGCGCCCACGGGATAGGGGAGGCGCCCAGGCCGGCCGACCTCCCGCCGGAGCTGACCAACTGGCCGGTGCAATGGAAGCTCGTCTCCCCAGCCATGCCGTTCTTCAAGGGCGCGGACGTGCTGCTCGCAGCGGACTGCGTGCCCTTCGCCTTCAGGGACTTCCACGGCAGGTTCCTGACCGGGAAGCCCGTGATCATAGGCTGCCCCAAGCTGGACGAGCAGGCGGACTACCTCGAGAGGGTCGCGGATGTCTTCAAGGAGGCCAAGCCCAGGTCCGTGACCGTCGTCAGGATGCAGGTCCCGTGCTGCTCCGGCCTGACGAGGATAGCCAAGGAGGCCGTCCGGGCGACAGGCAGGGACATACCCATCAAGGAGATCGTCATAGGCATCAGAGGGGACGTGCTTCAGGAGTGCTGATGCCAGGGATCAGCTGGACGAGGCCGGCGACGGCCGTCCCGGAGGATGTCAGAGACAGGGTCGAGGGCACCATCCAGGCGCTCCTGACATACTACCCGGAGATCACCGGGGACATCAGGATAGGCAGGACCAGGTCCCTCGACGGGGCCGCCTTCCAGACCGAGGACGGGAGGATCAAGCTCATGCTCGACATCAGGCGGCGAAGGGACGGCGGCTGGAGGCTCCCGACGAGTTGGACCCTCGCGCACGAGCTGATGCACCTCGCGCAGTTCAACGGTGACGGCATCCCCGCCGGCGAGAGGGCGTGCGACGTCCACGCCCTCGCGCGGGTGCCCCCGAGGTTCATAGACGACTCGCCCAGCTACCTCGTCGTGCCTCCCTCGAGGCGCAGGAGTTGGACCGCCGCCGACGCGCGGCTGGCCCACGCCCTGGGAAGACGCGCGCTGGAGAAGAGAGCCGCCGGGCTGAGGCGCTACGCCGCCTGGTGGGAGGCGGAGTTCGAGAGGCGCTCCCTCGGATGACCCGGATTAGGCACCCTTCCGCTCCTCGATGGCGCATCTCATCAGCTCGTCCCGCTTCTTCAGGTAGGTCGAGCCGATGATGCCTATCGATGCGAGCGCTATGGTCACTCCGGCCAGGGCGAAGCACGCTGTGAAGAACCTTGACAAGTCCGTGGTCGGATAGATGTCCCCGTAGCCGACCGTCGTGAGCGTGGCCACCGTGAAGTAGAACGAGGTGACCCAGTTCCATCCCTCGATCTGGTGGTAGGCGACCGTGCCTATGGCGATCATGACGGAGAGCGCTAGGAGCGCCATCCTGACCTCGCTCATTATCTCAATGCCCATGGAGACCGTTCGCTTCATGCGAGAAGGGGAACGACTCCGAAGGTAGATATGGGACACCCCTGAACCGGAGATGTGCCGACACGAGGTCGATGAGAAGGGCGTGGCGGGCGTGAAGGGATTCGAACCCTTGACCACTTGCTTAGGAGGCAAGTGCCATATCCTGACTAGGCCACACGCCCATCCCGCGGTCCAGCTCTCTCTAAATGCTCGCCGATATATAAACAAAGCCCAAAGGGGGTTTCAGTTGGGGTGACGAGGAGGAGGCCCGCTCAGACCTTCCTGTCCTCTTCGCTCAGCTCCTCTGGGGCCTTGGAGGCCTCGTCCGCAGGCTTGTCCGCCTTCTTCTCGGCGGGCTTGTCCGCGGGCTTCTCCTCGGCCTTCTTCTCGGGCTTCGCGTACTCCTCGATGAAGCTCACCGTGTCGGCCGCCAGAACCTCCCTGAGGTCCGTGACCACCCTGTACTTCGCGATGAACCACTTCTGATCGTACTTGCACGAGTCGGGCAGCTTGATCTTGAAGTTGGCCCCGTGGTGCTCGACCTCGAACCCCTCGTTCGTGCCGTAGGCCATCTTGAGGACCTGCTCCACGATCTCCTTCTTCTCCGTGGGCTTCTCGACGACCTTGTACTTGTACTTCAGAGAGCGGCCAGCGAGCTTGTTGTTGAAATCGATCCTGACGCGGCCGGCTGTCACGGCGGTGATGATGGCCGGCCTGTTCTTGACGGTGACCTCGAGCCCCACCCTCGGCTCGATCTCCTGCTTCAGGAACTCCCTCACCGGGTGAAGCTCGACCAGCTTCGGGTCCCTGGGCCCTGCGCCCTTCTCGGCCGGTATGACGAGCTCGTACTCCTTGCCGACCTCGGCCTTGAGCATGTGCTCGTCCAGACCGGGGAAGAGCCTGCCCTTGCCGACGATGAGCGGCTGCGGCCCGTAGACCATCTTCTCGTTGTAGATGTTCTGCTCCTTCGCGAGCGCCTCGTTGGTAGTGTCGAAGAGCTCGTTGGTGTCCTCGACCCACGCATCGAACTCGGCGAGGACCATGTCCCCGGCCTTGATCTTGGAGTCTTCCGAAGCAGTCGCATCTTCGTGCTTCTTCTCGCTCATCATCTTCACCGTATGGATTGTGCGAACCTTGCGGAGGGTGGACTGGCTGGCTAGGGGCCGGACGGCGATTCCGCGAGCGGGAGCCGACGGGACCCGGCTCCTGCGGGCTGTGGGAGGATTGATATCGATGAACGTCGCTCAAAGGGACAGGTTCGAGGGGGAATCAATCGCTTGGGCGAGCGGAAGGTGGCCATCATCCCGCTTCTCGTCGTCGCGGGAGCACTCGGGCCGAGACAGTATGGCCTGCTGCTGACGGACCAGAGGTCCATTTTCGTACTAAGCTCCGACAGCAAGGCGATGGTCGGGGGTATCGTCGGGGGCGCGATAGGCGCCGCGATTGTGGAGGCGATGACCGAGAAGAGGCCGGTCGACTACTACAACTGCGACCCGGTGGAGCTCGCCCTTGACAAGAAGAACCTCTGCATCCCCCACTCCTCGATAAGCGGCATCCGGCTGAAGAAGGGGATGACAGGGTACCACCTGAAGGTGGAGTATGCCGACGACGAGGGGAAGACCAGGAAGCTCGACGCGACCCTGGCCATGCCCCCGGAGCTGGCTGAGCAGAGGAAGGCGCAGGGAGTCAAGGCCAAAGAGGCGCTGGCGGAGTACGTCGGCAGCGCCAGGCGTGCCCTCGAGATGGCACTTCCAGCAGGAGTCGCGTCGACGGCGGTGTGGGACATATGAAGATGGGCAAGATACTGAAGGCGGTCGGTGGAGTGATTGCAGTAATTGGGATATTCATCATCGCGGGGGCCGTGCTGCCGGCCGACGACGACTTCACCGCGCAGCTCCCTGGCGGGGACTACTACTACGTGATGTCGTACGGGGGGCTCATAGCAGGGTCGATCGACTTCGAGTTCACGGTGTCCGATGGCTCCGTGGTGGTCTATGTCTTCTCCGCGGAGGAGTTCGCGACGTACGAGGAGACGGCCAGCGCTGACCCGCTGTACACCACCTCAGGCGATTCGGGCTCGTTCACCTTCGAAGTGCCTGACACGGGGACTTACTACTTCGTGTTCGAGCACACGACAGCCTACTGGATGTGGACCCAGGACATCGAGGTCGTCACGACGATCAACGGGGTTGGCGTATTCGGGCTCGCCCTCGGAGCCGTCCTGATCGCGGTCGGCGTGGTCGTGTACTTCTACGGGACGAAGGCCTGGAAGCAGGAGCAGACGATGGTGCCTCCGGGGCAGCCCGCGCCCATCAACGTGGTCATGTTCGGCAACGAGCAGCAGAGGCCCCCGGCTCAGCCGTGAGACGGGCTTCTGGGCGCGGCGGACGCATGATGTCGGAGCTCGGGCCCTGCCCCCGTGTCAAAAGCTATAAGTGGAGCCCTGGTATCTCATCGACGGGCCTCGGTGCCACCGTAGCTCAGCCGGAAGAGCAGCTGATTTGTAATCAGCAGGTCGGGAGTTCGAACCTCCCCGGTGGCTCTCGACCACCA
>JALOTO010000112.1 GCA_025457845.1 Thermoplasmata archaeon
TCCAACGCGGACCACGATGCTTTCATCCTGTTCTTCATAGTGCTGACGTTCTACTTCCTGCTCAAGGCGGTCAAGCTCCAGGAGCACCGCAAGTTCATAGACAGCTGGAAGAGCCTCGCCAGCATCAAGGCAGGCTTGTCGTCGTACTTCGCGACGAGCAGGAGGGCCGTCCTGTACTCCCTCATGGGAGGGATGGCCTTCGGCTGCGTGATCATGGCATGGGTAGGGTTCGCCTACGTGGCCGTGCTCATCCTGGCCTACTACATCATACAGGTCCTGGTCAACCGGTTCAAGAACGTGGACTCGACGGGCGTGACCATGGTCGTGCTCATATCGCTCGGCTTCGGGTACCTGCTGTCCTTCCCGGTCTACTACGAGCAGTCCCTCATCTCGGTCAGGTTCGACATACCCGTATACTTGTTCCTGGCCGCGCTGATATTCGGGTTCATGTTCCTGGTCTCCAGGGACTATCCGTGGACCCTCACGCTGCCGGCGATCGGGGCCCTGTTCGCCTTCGGGATAATCGTCATCGACATCGTCGACCCCGCGCTCGCGGAGGCCATCATCAGCGGTCAGGGGTACTTCGTCCAGAACAAGCTGTACTCCACCATCGCCGAGGCGCGCGCCCCGCAGTTCAGCGAGCTCGCCCTGTCCTTCGGGATAGTCTCGTTCTTCCTCAGCCTGGCGGGACTCCTGTGGGCCATGTTCAAGATACCGAAGCGCGCGACCGCCGAGTACATCTTCATAGTGGTCTGGCTCGCCGCATCCATCTTCATGGCGATTTCCGCGGGCAGGTTCATGTTCAACGCCGCCCCGGCGTTCGCCATAGCTGCCGGATGGGTCACGGTCATCATCGTCGATGCCCTGGACCTCGGGACCCTGAGGAGGAACCTGTCCCTCGCGAGCGGCTCCATCTTCCAGGTCATCCGGAAGAACGTGAGGATAAGGCACGTCGTGGGAGTGCTGTTCCTGGCATTCTTCCTCGTCCTGCCCAACGTCTGGTACAGCGTGGATGCCGGCATCCCGGCCGAGACCAAGGCGGACTACGACCTCCAGGTCTACGAGAGCCTCCCGAGCTTCATGAGGGCCGGGGACTACGACGCCATCAACGGGACCAACTGGTACTTCGGCGCCTTCGGCTACTCGCTGCCCCTCCCGAGCTACTACTTCCCCGCCGCCTGGAGCTGGTTCTCCGAGCAGGACCAGGATACCTATCCAGAGACCTCCAGACCAGGGTACGTCGCCTGGTGGGACTACGGTTTCGAGGCCGTCCAGGAGGGTGACCACCCGACCCTGGCCGACAACTTCCAGAACGGATACCAGGTCGCAGGGAACGTCATAATGGCGCAGACGGAGCAGGACGCGGTCGCGCTGTTCACATTCCAGCTCATAGTCAGCGGTCTCAAGGACGGCGCTGCCGTCGAGAGCGCCCTGATCACGGCCATCGAGGACCACGGGGTCAGCTACGCCGAGTTCCACGACATCATGACCATGCCAGCGGACGAGGTCATCGACATGGTGCTGTCGGACCAGGATCTCTACGGGCCGATGGCCGAGGACATGGGCGCCGAGAACGCCCGCATAGTCGCCGCGAGGACGCTGCTCGCCTCCGTGGGCGACGACGCCCTGACCTCTCTCTATTCGTCCGTGTGCGAGATCACGGGCTACGAGTTCAGGTACTTCAACGTCGACTCGAGGATGTTCCCTCTCTCCGGCACGAGCACGGGCATATTCTACGCCCCGGCAAAGCTCTCCGACAGGAGGGTCGACACGGAGAACGGCAACATACCGTACGACTTCTTCACGGTGAAGGCCGTGGACACATCGGGAGCGGTGTACGAGCTGGACGAGATACCTGCTGACGCGCAGATATACACATACACCCTCGAGTACCAACCGATGTTCTACGACAGCATGTTCTACCGCGCGATGTGCGGTTACAGCGCGACCGACATCGGCCTCGAGGACGACGGCACGCTCCCCGCAGCGGCCTCGGGTGTGCTGTCTGGCTACTCGCCGATGCCCGGCTGGAACATGACCCATTTCAGGGTCGTCTACAGGACGGCCTACTTCAACCCGTACCCGTCAGACGAGGTCGCGGACCACAGGGACGCCTGGCGCGCGGTGAGCTTCGACGAGGCGCAGTCCCTCAAGGCTCAGATCAACGCGGGCGAGATCACCGGCGTGGTGGACGACAGCGACTCCTACTACTCCGGCGGGACTGTGTTCCTGAAGTACTATCACGGGGCCTATCTCAACGGCACGATCACGACCGAGGCCGGCAACGCCGCGGCCGGCACACGCGTCACAGTCCAGGATGAGTACGGCATACCCCACGGGTCTGTCCTGACCGACTCCGAGGGCAGGTACTCCCTGCTAGCGCCGTTCGGCAACCTCTCGCTCGTGATATCGTCGGGCGACCTGGTGGATTCGCCGACACTGCAGAGCTCCAGCCTGATCACGAGGCTGAAGGTCAACGTGACGGACGACCAGTCGATGAGGGTCA
Organism: Thermoplasmata archaeon; assembly: GCA_025457845.1. The sequence continues at coordinate 2,507 of JALOTO010000112.1, forward strand.
AGCAGGACCTGGACAACGATGGCGTCTGGGACTACATCATCACCAGGGACTACGTCATGGCAGACAGCGAGGTCTACGGCGAGGTCTTCTGGGACGTCGGGGGCGACGGCAACTACACCGCGACCGCTGACGAGTACCTCACCGATGTCACCCTGACGTTCACGGAGCTGACGACCGGCGTCACATACGACGCGGACGCCTCCGAGGGGTCCTACTCGATGGCCGTGCCGCCTGGCAAGTACTCGGTCTTCGCGAGCCTGCTCGACTCTGGCACGGTCCTCTCCGACCAGACAAACGTCTCCGCCAACGCGCGCGTCGAGCTGAACATGCCCATCGAGCCGGCCAACCTCACCGGTGCGCTCAGCACACTGGACAACGAGGCCGTCGCCGGCATGGATGTCGTCCTCACGGACGTCTCGACGGGATACCAGTTCACGACCACGACGGACGAGGACGGGAGCTACTTCTTCGAGTTCCTGATGCCGAGCAAGTACCAGATGACGATAGTCTCGGACGACCAGATGGTCTTCTCGCAGTACGTCTCCCTCGACGCGGGAATCGAGAGCTCGCGCAACGCGACGGTCTACGACATCTCACATCTCAGGTACAAGGCCTCGTGCGACGGCAGGTCCGTCGCCTACGCGGCTTACAGGGTCTCCGACGCTTACGACCCCGAATCCTCCGTCTCCGCGTCCGCCGACGCATACGGCTGGATCGACCTCGCCCTGCCAGCAGGGGAGTGGACGCTGTACGCGTCCTTCTCGGACGGCACGGGAGTGATGGCCGGGGCCGTCGGGCTCACGACCTTCTCCGGGCAGACGACATCGGGGACGGTGTACCTGGAGGAGGCCTACGAGGTCTCTGGAACGCTCAAGTCCCCCAGGAGCACGACCGTCAGGAGCATCTTCATGTTCTTCCAGGACGAGGCGGGCACCCTCATACCTGTGGCGACCACGAGCAAGGGCGAGTTCCGCGCCATCTTGCCGGCGGGGACATACGAGGTCACCGCCGAGAGCATCATATCGCAGGGCCAGTACTCCGAGACGATGGTCGTCTCAGGGGACATGACCGGCCTGCTCCTCCGCATGGACGACGGGGTGACGGTAGAGGGCTATCTCTGGCTCGACCGTGACAGCTCGGATTCGCTCGATCCGGCGGAGCTCGGAGTGGGGATCGGCATGATGTTCACCTACGAGGACGGGCGGTCGGTGGTGCTCAGCACCTACACCGACGGCTCCTTCGCGGTGTCGGTCCCGACGGGCGACACGGTCACCATGACCGTGGAGGCGGACGGGTACTCCGGATGGTCCTACTCGGGAGCCTGGGGCGACGATGCCAACATAGGCAGCCTCGTGGCGACCCCTGACACGGTCACAGTCGAGGGCAGGCTGACCTGCGAGGGCGAGGGCGTCCGCGGGGTCACTGTCTCGTTCCTGCCGATCCAGTTCGTCGCCGACGCCTTCACCGTGGTCACCGGTGCGGACGGATGGTTCTCGGTGCAGGTAGCCCCTTCGGATTACACGGTCGAGGTGGACCAGGACGTCAGCCCCACGGGCGGCGAGAGGTACCAGTACTCGGCCAATGTCACGATACGCCCGACCTCGCAGACGTTCGGGCTCGATGTCGACGCCGTCAAGCGCGTCGAGATGGAGGGCATGGTCTTCGGCGCGGCATCCGACATCCAGGTCTCTATAGTCGGGCCGGAGAGCCACGACCTGGCGCTGGATGGCAACGCCTACTCGGTCTACGTCGTCGCTGGTCATTACGACATCTACGCGACCGGTCTCACAGGCGAGCAGACCTACGCCGGGATGCTCAGCGCCGAGGTGACGGCGGACACGCGCGTGTTCGATGTCATGCTCGAGGTCGCCAGCACGGTGCAGGGCCGCGCGACCCTCACGACGGGGATCGTCAACAAGGCGGTGACTGTCACCGCGGTATCGTCCTTCGGCGCCCTCGCGACCGTAGAGTCGACGGCGACGGGCAGCTACTCTATCGACCTCGCGCAGGATACCTACACCATCAGCTTCCTCCTAGAGGGCACATCCACGCTCGGCACCCAGACGGTGTATGTCGAGCACTTCCACGAGGAGAGCGTCGTGGTCGGGGCGGCGGACATCGCGCTGAACCCGGTCCTCGCAGAGCGTCTTGACAACACGACGCTCAGCGGCACGGTCACGGGCCTGGACGGCTCGCCGGCACAGGCCACGGTGTACCTCACGGCCACGGGGAAGTACGGCCTCGACCTGACCTTCTCCACATCGGCCGAGGGCGGGTTCTCGGCTTCCGTCCAGCCTGGCGAGTACACGATGTACGTCGTCAGGGGACAGGACCGCGGCGTCCAGCTCACGTACCTGACCGTCGAGAGGAACACCCCCGCAGAGGCGGACATCCAGCTCGAGGCCGGGAGATACCTGTACGGCTCAGTCGATGTGGCGGGCCTGCCGGCCTCCGAGGAGGTCTCGGTCGCTCTCGACGACGCCTACCTGACCGTGACCTCGGGTCCGGACGGACGGTTCTCGCTCCTGCTCCCGTCAGGGGAGTACATACTCAGCAGCTCGGCGACCAGGACGGAGGCGGGGATGACCGTGTCGTACGGCCTGTCCAAGACC
>JALOTO010000113.1 GCA_025457845.1 Thermoplasmata archaeon
TCCCGTACCGCGCCGCTCTGATTAACGTATCTCGATTTATACCTTCCCCAATGACGCGGCCGTACGAACAACCAGCCCGTCGTATAGGAAGGGTTAATTACGCTAAATCCATTGGCGAGCCAGGGAGAGGTTTCTGATGAGGACGGAATCGCTCAAGTTCTTGGAAGAGCTCACGAACTGCTTCGGCCCATCCGGGTTCGAGAGGGAGCCTGCGAGGATCGTGAAGGACTACGCGTCGAGGTACAGCGACTCCACGAGCACCGACAAGCTCGGCTCGTTCCTGTTCTCGAAGAGGGGCAGCTCGGACAAGCCCGTGATACTGATGCCCGGCCACATCGACGAGGTCGGGTTCATCGTGTCGTCCGTGAACAAGAACGGTTTCCTGACGTTCAACCCGCTGGGAGGGTGGTTCGACCAGGTCCTCCTGGGGCAGAGGGTGAAGGTCAGGACCGTGAAGGGGATAGTGTCGACATAGGCGCGTCGAACGAGGACGAGGCGAAGGAGATGGGGGTCAGGATCGGAAACCCGATCATCCCCGACTCGTGCTTCTCGACGATGCAGAAGAGGGTCTTCAAGGACGGGAAGAAGAAGGGCACGGACACCATCGCCGTCGGGAAGGCCTTCGACGACAGGATAGGGACGTTCATCGCGGCCGAGGTCATCAGGACCCTGAAGGAAGGGAACATCAAGCACCCGAACACCGTCGTCGGTGCGGCGACGACCCAGGAGGAGGTCGGGCTGAGGGGCGCGAGGACGACGGCCCATGTCGTCAACCCGGACGTCTGCCTCACGCTCGAGGTCGACATCGCCGGCGACGTCCCGGGGATTGAGCCGAGCGAGGCTCCCACGAAGATGGGCTACGGCCCGGCCATAGCCACCTACGACTCGTCGATGATCCCCAACCAGGAGCTGCTGGAGTTCGTCCTGGACGTAGCCAAGAAGACGAAGGTGCCGTACCAGCTCTCGCAGATCGCGAGGGGCGGCACCGACGCGGGCATCATACACATCTCGAACGCCGGTTGCCCCAGCCTCGTCATAGGGATCCCCACCAGGCACATCCACGCCCACGCCGGCCTGCTCAGCCTCGCCGACACGGAGAACGCGATCAGGCTGCTGGTCGAGGTAGTCAAGAGGCTGGACAAGAAGACCGCCGACAGCTTCACGGCCATCTGAGGCGCGGGGTGCACCTGGCGATGGACGGAGCCCTGGACGCCGCCCTCAGGAAGGAGGTCGGGGAGGCCAAGGCGGCCCTGGCCCGGCACGGCATAGTCATCATGAGGAGCGTCGAGAGCGAGCTCGAGCCGGCGCTGATGGTCGCGGCGAGGGACTCCCTCGCCTCATCTCCTGGCAAGCTAAGGGGCCTGAGCGACGACGAGCTCGACGAGTTCATGGCCAAGCTGAGGAAGGCGGCTACCAGGTCCGCGAAGGAGCTCTCGGAGCTGCACACCCACCTGCTGGCCAAGCTGGGCACCGAGTACATCGGGGACCTCGTGAAGGAGCTCGACGGGATAGACCAGATCTTCAAGTGGGAGAGGATCGCCAAGGCGACGGCCCCCGTGGACTCCCTCCTGGAGGGGAAGGGGTTCAGGCCCGTGTCGCTCTCCGGCCCCCGGGACGTCTCGGAGGCCTTCGCGGTCGAGCTCGACGAGAAGTGGCCCGCGGCGTTCAAGCGCTTCAAGGGGCTCGCCGAGGAGGCCTCCAGCAGGCTCGGGGAAGAGGCGGAGGGCCCCGGGCCCGCCGCTGGCGCGCAGAAGAGGCGGAAGGGCAGGAAGGGGTGATGGAACGGCCGTCCTCTCCGACGCGGACATAATGGCGAGGCTGGAGTCCGGCTCGCTCAGGATAGGGTCCTTCAGCGAGGGCAACCTCACGCCCAACGGCTACGACGTGACGGTCTCCGAGGTGTGGGTCCCCTCGACCGACTCCAGGACGAAGGAAGGGGTCGCGCGCGTGCCAGGGGGCGCGTGGTTCACCGTCGGCACCCTGGAGTACCTGGAACTGCCCCCCGACCTCGTGGGCGAGATATGGATCAGGACGAGCTGGGTGAGGAAGGGGATACTCTCCTCTTTCGGTAGAATCGATTCAGGATTCCACGGCAACCTCACCTTTTCCGCGATAAACGCCTCGCAGTCGCCGGTGGACATTGCCGTGGGAGACAGGTTCGCCCAGGTCGTCTTCGAGGAGATGCGCTCCCCGCCCCTGAAGACGTACAGCGAGAGGTCGGGGAACTACCACGGGCAGAGGGGGATCACCCTGGAACCCCTCCGTCAGAGGAACGACAGGTCGAAGGCGTAGAAGCTCATGGTCGGGCTGTAGCTCTTGACCTTCCTGCGCCCCAGCTCCTTCATCACGCGGCCCTTCCTCACGGCCGCGTCAGCAATCCTGCCGAACCGGGACTCGAGCTCCGAGTCCTCCATGATCTCGTAGAAGTGGATGACGCCTCCGGGCCTGAGGGCGTCTATCGCCTCGGGGAGGAAGTCCCTCGCGTTGTGCGGGAGGTTCATGATGATCCTGTCCGCCTTCTCGATCTTGGGCACCTCCTCCCTGGCATCCCCCAGGACCGGGGTGACGGCGGCGACCTTGTTGAGCGCTATGTTCTCCCGCATGTACCTGATGGCCTCGGGGTTCGTGTCTATCGCGTAGACTGCCTTCGGGCTCCTCGTCTTCGCGATCATTATCGAGAAGGGCCCTATGCCGGCGAACATGTCTATCACGACCTCCCCGGGCCGCACCTGCCTGGCCACGATGTCCCGCTCGGTCGCGAGGCGCGGGGAGAAGAACACGCTCCTCACGTCCATCCTGAAGACCATGCCGTACTCCTTGTGCGTCGTCTCCGTGGTGTCGTCGCCCGCGACCACGCGCAGGTCCCTCGTCCTGTACTCCTCCTTCACGCCCGAGTCGACGCACACGGTCCTGACCGCGCTCTGGACGGTCATGATCGCCTTGCCTATCTGCTCCGCGAAGGGGAGGACCTCCTCGTCCATCTTCACCAGCGCCACGGAGCCGAGGACGTCGTACGACGAGGGGAGCTTCGCCCTCAGGCCGTTGGGGACGTCCACGAGGAGCCTGTAGTCCTTCACCTGCTCCTCCAGCTCGTCGAAGGACATCGTCTCGAGGGGGTAGCCGAGGTCGATCCTCTGAGTGACCGGGAGGTACACGTTCTTCGAGTCGGACCTCACCTGCAGCCCCTTCCGGAGGACGCCCTTCTCCATCAGCCTCTTGCGGACGGGCTCGGCCTTCTTCCTCGGGACCACCACGCAGAGCGAATCCATCGGGGCCTAATCACCTTCCTCGATAGATAACCCAATCGGGGCGGCGCACGCGCTAGCCGCTACGAACCGTCGCTGCCTGGAGTGCGGACGCGGGCTCAGTCCCAGTCGTCCCTTCTGAGGGGCAGCCCCAGGTCGGACATCTTCTTCTTGTAGGCCCTGACGACCTTGAGGTACTCCTTGCTCGGGCGCCTGGCCTCCGGGTCCCAGCACTCGTAGAGCATCTTGCCCAGGGGCGGGTCCGCGAGCTTAGACTCGTACGACTTCACCAGCGCCAGCACCATGTCGTTGGTGTCCGCGAGGCTCATGCCCGCGACGGCGTGCCCGACCTCGGCGGAGATCCTCGGCTCCACCGGCGTGGTCCTGTCCTCCTGCTTGTTGGACGCCACACCCAGGGACTCGATATGCATGCCGGACGTGACGGCTGCCGCGACGGACGCGGTCGTCTCGTGCAGGCACATGGGCGTGCAGGGCCCGGCGGAGGTGTAGTTGAGGTTCACGGTCAGCAGGTGGGTGTTCCTGGACACCGCCTGGCCGGTGACGCTGATGAGCCACAGGAGCTCCCTGCAGCTGCTCGAGACGTACCTCAGGTGCAGCGGGAACGGCAGGAGCCAGCTCGACTGGTAGGTCATTATGCCCATCATGTGGTGCGCCACGTTCGACACGGTGCTCCCCTCGGGGCCGCCGGCGTACCCGCCCATCATGGGGCCGAAGCACATGCCTATGGCGCCCCCGAGGCCCAGGACAGCGGTGACCTTGTTCAGCCTCGCGAAGTCCACCTTCATCGGGTCCATGCAGCAGATCATGTAGCCGTCCGACTGGCGCAGGCCGTACTTCGGGTGCAGCGCGCCGGCGAGGGCTATGTCCGACTCCGCGGTGGACAACGTGTTCATGACCGGGATGCCTTGGCGGCCCACGCGGTTGCACGCCTCCCTGAAAAGGACGGCGTTCCTCTGGGCCCCGAGGACCTCCAGCGGGGACGCGGGCCTGATCCTCATTCCCCCGACCCTCGTGAGCGCGGGGGTGGTGATGGCGTCCGTCTCCGGTATCTCGGCGTAGCCCTCGACCAGGGTGAGGAAGGACCTGTCGCTGGAGCATGCGCCGCCCCCCGCCCCCAGCAGGCACCAGGGCGGGGCCTTGTCGCCGACGCCCCTGGTCTTCATGAGCTTCCTCTCCTTGCCATCCCCGAACCAGAGCTCGCTCGGGGCGAACCTGAGGGCGTTGCGGACCTCCGCCTCGGTGTAGGATATCACCCTGTTGGTGTTGGTGCAGTACGCGCCGACGTCCACGATCAGGTCGAAGGCGGCCTTGAAGACGTCGTCCGCGAGGGACGGGTCGTCCGGGATCGGCCTCTCCCTGTCGAACTTGATGTCGTACTCCTTGACCTTCTCGGCCACCTTGCTGGCGAAGAGCTTCAGCTGGTAGTCCGACTCGCTCATCGGCTTGCCCTCCAGGGCCTTCTGCATTATGTCGAGTATCTGGACCATCCGGCTCACCTCCCCTTGGCGAACTTGCCCGCGAGCCTAACCGCGGAGACCGCGTCCTTGCCCCAGCCGTCTGCGCCTATCTCCTTCGCCCACTCGTTTGTGGTCGGGCCCCCTCCGACGAGGAAGGCGCGCTTCCTCCTCTCGCCCGATGCCGACAGGTAATCGACTATGTCCTTCTGCGAGCCGATCGTGCTGGACATCAGCGCGGAGGCGCCGATTATCCTGGCGTTCCTGGCCTTCGCCTCGTCCACGAAGACGGAGGTCTTGACGTTGACGCCCAGGTCCACCACGTTGAACCCTCCGGCCATCAGCAGGCTCGAGACGATGTTCTTGCCGATCTCGTGCACGTCCCCCTGGACGGTGCCCATGATGACGGTGGCCTTGGAGGTCTTCTGCCCCTTGGGCACGAGCGGGAGGAGCAGGTCGAGGGCGGCCTTCATCGCGTCCCCGGCCAGCATCAGCTCCGGCAGGTAGAGCTCCATCTTCTCGAACTTGTCGCCCACAGTCTCGATCGCGGGCACGAGCCCCTTCTCGATGGCCTGCAGCGGGTCCATCTTGGCCTGGATGGCCGCCTTGGCAGCCGAGGCCGCCGCCGCCGAGTCGCACTTCAGTATCGAGTCCTGCAATTGCTTCAGAATCTTGTCGTCGCCCACGGAAACTTCCCTCCTTGAGACGTATAGCCGCCCGCTGGAGCGGCAGACAATCCCTGGGGGGGCAATGGTCTAG
>JALOTO010000114.1 GCA_025457845.1 Thermoplasmata archaeon
GGGGGGCGAGGGGCTGTGTGCGTGGGGTCGAGTGCCGTGGGCCGGACTTGAACCAGCGACTTCAAGATCTTCAGTCTTGCACTCTCCCAACTGAGTTACCACGGCATTCAGGTGGGGATTGGCAGTTAGGCGTAACTCGGTATTAAACCTTCCTCGGTCCCATGTGCGGGCCGGGGCGGGCGCGCCCGCGGCAGCCCTGTCGGCGTCGCGGCGGAAGGGCGACGGGACATCGACGGGAGGGGTTCCCTGGCGGGTTTTCCGAAGGCGTATTCCAGACGATAGCAAAAACGACACCTTTAAATATACTCCAGGTGCTGATTAGGTTGCTTCAGCAACCCCCTTCGGTGGTAGGATGGATTTGTCACATCTGCGAGTCCGCTATTGTAAAAACTATACGGTTGAACGCATCAGGAAGTCACCGAGGTGGGACGATGACGTCGCCGCGACGATAGGTACGATAATGTCCCTCCTTGTCTTCCTCACGTTCATGGGGATGTTCACCAACCAGTTCGTCCCCGTATGGATGAGCGACAACGAGAGCACGCACATGGCGGCCGCCGTCACCCAGATGCTCGGATTCAAGGCGGACATCGACGGGCTCGTGGCCGACTACTCCAACAGCCTGCTCGCCCCGGCCCCGATAGTGGCGCCGATCACGCTGCACGCCTCTGGCATACCCATATTCGCCGAGCCGACCGCGGGGATACTGGAGTTCAAACATGAGACATCGTCAGGCCTTCCCTCCGTCAACGTCACGTACTTGGACGACGACTTCACGCTCAGCCCGTCCACTGGCGGGCACGCGGGCGGCTACGTCCACCTCTACGCCCCCAACAGGTACTACGTCGAGCAGTACCTCGTCTACGAGGGCGGCGCGGTGATCCTGAACCAGACGGACGGGGAGTTCATCATCTCCGGACCGCAGTTCTCGGTGAGCGACGTGTCTGGCAGCAGGGTCGTGAAGCTCACGCAGGTCTCCCTGTACGGGCCGAACAAGACGGTCGGAGGCACCGGGACCAAGAGCATCAACGCGGAGATGCTGTACGCCGACACGAACACGCTCAGGTCGACTGGGGGCACGTCCATAACGATATCCATATTCACGATGCACGGGACTGCGTGGGCGTCCTACTTCAACAGGGCCCTCAACTCGTCGCTGGCGGGCCTCGACTACGGGACCGACTACTCCGTGTCGACCGAGTTCAACGACCAGTACACTTACCTGGGGAGGGCCGTGGGCTGCTACCTCGTGACCGTGCAGATCAACGACGTGAACGTCTTCGACCACACGCATGCGACCATCCAGATGTCGCTCGGCGAGGTGTCGCTGTAGGAGGTGAAGAGGATGGCCGAGGCAGAGGCAAAGGTGAAGCACAATGTGCCCCTGAGAGGGCCGAAGCAGCCGATGTCGACGAAGATCTATCGCGGGTACATCAACGCGCTCAGCAAGCTCAAGTCCGAACCCGTCAAGAAGAAGCAGGCCAAGGGCGCGGAGGCCAGGAGGCGCAGGTGGAAGAACGGGAAGGGCTCCCCCTACACCGACGTCCCGCCCATCACTGACACCAACATCCAGGAGATGGCGTTCTACAGCGTGGTCGAACCGTTCAGCTACATCAGGGTCACGTTCAACTCCGCGGTGAGCGACTACCTCATGACGGTGATCGAGCCGAAGCTCAACGACTTCGAGCAGGAGCTCCTCGACCGGATCAAGGCCACATTCGAGATGACCCTGGACTACGAGTGGGAGAAGCTCGACGTCATGGACAAGGAGAGCTACCTGGACAAGAGCGTGGACAGCTACATCAGGTCCAGGGGGATAAGGCTCGAGCCCATCTCCGAGGACAAGATCAAGTACTACATCTCCAGGGACTTCGTCGGATACGGACCGATAGACACGCTCATGCGAGACCCGCATGTCGAGGACGTGTCCTGCGACGGCGTGGGCATCCCGCTGTTCCTGTTCCACAGCAAGTTCGAGTCCATCAAGACCAGCATAGTCTTCAACGACGAGGACGATCTGAACTCGTTCGTCATTTCCCTGGGCCAGAGGTGCGGGAAGCAGCTCTCCGTGTCGAACCCAATCCTGGACGGCACGACCCCCGAGGGGCACAGGGTCCAGGCGACCTACGCCAGGGAGGTCACGACCAGGGGCGCGTCGTTCACCATCAGGCGGTTCAAGGAGAAGCCCTTCACGCCCGTCGAGCTCATCAAATACGGGACGGCCTCGCCCGAGATCGTCGCGTACCTCTGGCTGAGCGTGGAGCACGGCGAGTCCGCGATCATCGCAGGGGGCACGGCGAGCGGGAAGACCGCCACGCTGAACTCGATAGCCCTCTTCATCCCGCCTGGCGCCAAGGTCGTCACCATGGAGGACACCAGGGAGATCAACCTGCCCCACGAGAACTGGATACCTGGCGCCACCAGGACGGGGACCGGCGAGCGCGGCCCAGACGGCAAGGCCGCCGGGGAGATCGACATGTACGACCTCGTGAGGGCGGCGCTGAGGCAGAGGCCCAACTACATCATCGTGGGTGAGGTCAGAGGCAAGGAGACCTACACGATGTTCCAGGCGATGGCCACCGGCCACACGACCTTCTCGACCATGCACGCCGACTCGGTCAAGGGCATGGTCAACAGGCTCGAGAACCCGCCCATCAACTGCCCGAGGATCCTGCTCACAGCCCTCAGGAACGTCATCATCCAGACCCACGCGAGGGTGGGGATGGACATGGTCAGGAGGATCAAGCAACTGATCGAGATCGTCGGGTTCGAGCCGGAGACTAACGAGCTCATCAGCAACACCGTGTACGAGTGGGACCAGGCGACTGACAAGTTCATCTTCAAGGGGCACAGCTTCCTGTTCGACAAGATCATGGAGATGAAGAACCTCACCCACGAGGAGCTCCTCCAGGAGTTCGAGCGCCGCGTGGACCTCATCAAGTACATGGTCGCCAGGGACATCAGCGACCACAGGGAGATCTGGGACCTGATCCGCGGCTACTACAAGGACCCCAAGGGGATGGCTGAGAGGGTCAGGAAGGAGCTGCACCAGAACGCGCCTCCGCAGATCCCCGTCAGGGCTCCGACAGGGGGTGTCGCACCTGCCTGAGGTATCTGACGTCTTCAAGAGGGTCGAGACCAAGAAGAGCGACTACATCAAGACCAAGGGGGCGTACAAGGAGGACATCGGCCCGCACGCGGTCAGGCTGCCCAAGGGCGCGATACCAGACTACGTCAAACTGACCCCGTTCCAGGACTTCTCATGGAGGGTCATGGGCAGGTACGCCACCGAGAAGGCCGCCGGCAACCAGGTCCTCGAAGAGAACCTGATGAAGGCCCACATGAAGATCAGGGCCGAGGAGTACTACGCGTCCGTCCTCATGGGCACGATCATCGCGGCCGCCATCGGGATCGCGATAGCGGTCGGCGTCGGGGTGATCCTCTTCGGGCTCCTGGGAGTGGGCCTGATGCTCAGGGTGCTGATATCGCTGGCCGCGGTCGTCATGCTGCCGATGATGGCCTACGCCATCATGTCCGGGTCCCCGGCGTCCAAGGCCAAGTCCCGGGGCAGGGACATAGACAAGAGGATCGCGGCGGCGATGAGCTTCATATCGGCCATGGCCTCCGCCGACGTCAACATCGATGTCATATTCAAGGAGCTGTCCAGGCAGAAGGTCTACGGCGAGATCGCCTCGGAGGCCGCCTGGATCACAAGGGACACGGAGCTACTCGGCTCCGACATACTCACGGCGATCAAGAAGGCCGCCAAGAGGTCCCCGTCTTCGAAGTTCCAGGAGTTCCTGCAGGGCGTCATCACGACCTCGACCTCTGGCGGGCAGCTCAAGCCCTACTTCCTGCTCAAGGCGGAGGAGTACCAGAAGGAGAACAAGCTCGCGATGAAGTCCCAGATGGAGACCCTCGGGATGCTCGCCGAGTCTTTCGTCACCGTCGTGGTGGCGTTCCCCCTGTTCCTCGTGCTCATCATGGCGATCATGGCCATAGTCGGCGGCGGCGACTCTGACATGATGGTGCTGCTGCTCTACATGGTGGTCGGACTGATGATCCCGATATCCCAGTTCGGCTTCATCTTCGTCATCTGGAACATGTCCAAGGAGAGTGCGATGTGATGGCGGCTGTCAGGAAGCTCTCCCAGGCGGAGCAGAAGAGGGCGGTCAAGCAGATACTCGCCACAGAGAAGGCCGACAAGACGAGGACCATACTGGGCGTGTCGCTTGCGCTCGTCGGCGTCTTCGGGTTCATGGCGCTCATCGACTCGATGGGCAGCCTTGCGCTCCCGTTCGACCCCATCGACTACGTCATATTCGCCCTGCTGGCCCTACTGGGGCCCTACGGGTTCTACGTCTCCACCAAGGAGAGGAACGTCAAGGAGATCGAGACGAGGCTTCCCGACTTCCTGAGGGACGTCGCCGAGGCGGGCAGGTTCGGCATGACCCTGGCCGACTCGATAGTCGTCGCCTCCACCGGGAGGTACGGCAAGCTCACGCCCGAGATCAAGAAGATGTCCGCCCAGATCGAGTGGGGGGTCCCGGCCTCAGAGGCCATCAGGCTCTTCTCGGAGAGGGTCAAGACCCCGCTGGTCGTGAGGATGGCGTCCATCATAAGGAAGGCCAACGACGCCGGCGGCAACGTTGCGGACGTGCTGACGATGGTCTCGCACGACGCCAAGGAGGCGATCCTGACCCAGGAGGAGAGGAACCTGACCATGTCCACCTACGTCATGGTCGTGTACATCTCCTTCTTCGTGTTCATAGCCACCATCCTGATCCTCAACCTCCAGTTCCTGCCGAAGATGGAGGAGGCGGGCACGACGGTCAGCGAGGCGGCCAAGGACATGGGGATCACCGAGATCCCCGGTGTGAACATCAAGGTCAGCGTGATCGAGGACGTCGGGTTCGTGTTCCTGCTGGCAGTGGTGGTGCATGCCGTGGGTGACGGGCTGCTCGCGGGCGTTATACAGAAAGGGAGCTTCCCGATCGGGATGAGGCACAGCTTCATCATGCTGATGGCCGGGTTCCTGATGCTTAGGGTACTGTTTGCGTGATTGAGATGACCGAGACAGAGCGGGCCAAGACAGAGGAGATTGCAGAGGAGACCGCCCCAGTGGAGAAGTCGAAGAGCGGTGGCATACGCGCAGCGTACTTCGGCCTCCTCATGAAGATCAAGCCGAAGCCCACCCTGATCACGATCTCGAGGAGCGAGGCCAAGGTGGACTTCAGCCAGATCACCGAGGTGCCCAAGATCACCGAGTCGAACGTCGACGAGGTGGAGATGAGCCCGGTCAAGCAGAACTACTCGTACGTCAGGATAAGGTACGACAACCGGGCCAACGAGTACACCTACGAGGTCATCGA
>JALOTO010000115.1 GCA_025457845.1 Thermoplasmata archaeon
CACCAGGAGGGCCGTCCTCCTGGCGCCCCTGGCGGTCCTGCCCGACCTTGACGCCCTGTTCGGGCTGCACAGGGCCCTCGGGCACAGCTTCATCCCGATACTGGTCCTGCCGATGGCGATACTGGCCTACTCGAGGTACATGAGGCCGGAGTGGATGCCCGCGGCGGTGCTGGCCCAGTTCTACCTGGCGTCGCACGTGGTGCTCGACCTCGGGGGGGTCGCGTTCCTGTGGCCCATCGTGCAGGAGCAGTTCTACGTCGATCTGGGCGTGACCCTCACGGCCGGGGACGGGTTCCGCATCGACTTCACGGCGGATGCGGGGACGAGGGAGCTTGCAGACATGGGGACCACTTACATCCTCTCGGACTTCGGCTTCGCCCTCCTGTTCCTCGCGGTCCTCTGCGCCGCCGTCTACAGGAAGGAGTTCGCCTCGGCGCTCCGTCGCCTCAGGATACTGCTGGCGTCCCTGCCGGCGCTCCTCAGGCGCTGACGGCGCGGGGGTTGTATTTCAACCTGACTGAGGGGGCGCGCTGCTGGCACTGGCGCAAGCCCGAGCGGATGTGTGGCCCTCCGGGCCAGTACCGTTATCAGTCCCGATAACTTGCTGTTCCCCGTATATATAGCCCGGGCGAGAGTTTTGAATCACGGCTCGCCAGCGGCGAGGTCGGGATCGCGATGTCGCTCTCCACCACAGCTCACTCCACCACGGGGCCGTCCCGCTCCACGGCGAGGGCCTGCGCGGCCCTATCGGCCTGCGCACTCATGCTCCTATCGTCACTGCTCGTCCTGAGCCAGGGCGCGTCCCCCGACCCCACTGTCACAGACAACCCAGACGACACGCGCACGGTCCTTTGGGACTTCGACCAGAGCGCAGACTACCAGCTCTCGAGCGCGGCCCTCCAGGGCGGCGACGCGGTGCTCCAGTGGCTCAACGAGACCGACGGCGACAGCGACGCGGCCGACTACTCGGCCGGGACCGCCACGAACCTGGACCTCGACTCCTTCCCTGGGAAGGCCGTGGTCGACGAGAAGAGCGCAACCCACTTCTTCTCCACGCAGCCAGGGGTGGAGGGGTCCGACTCGTACCTCTCCGAGAACAGGGTCAACGACAACTTCGGGACCTCGGTCAACCTCCTGCTGGACTCCGAGATCGGCAAGCGCCTGCACGTCGTCATCTGGTTCGACCTCTCGGCCGTCCCGACGGAGGCCGTCATCGAGGACGCGACCCTCTGGATGTACCAGACCCAGGGCTCCAGGGGGTTGGACGTACAGTTCGATCTGCACAGGCTGACCGACGGGTTCGTCGAGACGGAAGTGTGCTGGGCCAAGAGCACTATCTCGACCACATGGACGAGCCCGGGAGGGGACTACGACCCGTACTCCTACGGCAGGCACACAGCCGCCAACGCGGTAGGGTGGCTGGGGATGGACGTCTCCAAGCTGGCCGAGAGGTGGGTGAGGGCGCCGTCGGAGAACTTGGGCCTCATACTCGTGCCCGTGTCCGCCGAGGGCGACAACCAGAAGCCGTTCCAGAGCTCCGACGACTTGGACATCCCCGAGAGGAACCCGAGGCTCGTGGTCAACTACACCGTCGAGGGCGGCACCGGCGTGCTCGAGTCCAGGGTCCTCGGCCCTGGGACCAACGCCTCGTTCACCATGAGCTCCCACTCCTCCTCCGGCGTTTCGCTGCTGGACGACACTTTCTCCGGCACGACCCTCTCGCCGAAGTGGTCGTGGCTCAACGACCCCGCGCTCTCGGGGGGCTCGTACGACGTCAGCACGACCAGGCCGGGGTGGATCCACATCATCGGCTCCCCCAACTCCCCCATTGACGACACCGTCGTGGCGTGCAACTACCTCCACCAGGAGGTGACGGGGGATTTCGGCGCCTCGACCCACATGGACGAGGCGTTCGCGGCCAGCACGATGGGCGCGGGCCTCCTCCTGTACGAGAGCGCGAGGGAGTGGCTCTACATCGCGAAGGCGGGCACAGGCGCGTCCGGGACCATCCAGGTGGCCGTGTGCCACAACGGCACGAGCTCGACCGTGGCCACGCAGTCGTGGGCGAACCTCGACACGGCCCACCTCAGGGCCGTGCGCAACTCCACCGGGGTGTGGTTCCACTCGAGCCATGACGGCGTGTCCTTCGACCTGGTCTATCACAACCCCGCCTCGGACGAGCTGATGCAGAGGCTCCAGGCAGGCCTCTTCCTCTTCTCCCTCAGCCTCACCAGGCCTACGGTCGATTTCGACCACTTCACCGTCTCGCCCCTCACTCCCGCCACCATAGAGGTGAGGGGGAGGGTGGGCAACTCGACCTCGTCCTCCGACCCGACGTGGGAGGAGTGGGCCCTGGCGGACGTCCTGTCGAGCCCCGAGCCGGTGGGCGAGCTGGGCAGGTACATGCAGTACAGGGTCTTCCTGTCGACCGAGCAGAAGTGGCACACGCCGGCATTCTCCGGGTTCACCTGCTGGTACGAGAGGTACTCCGCCACCGGCGTGGTCGAGACGGAGGACTACCTCGCGACGGACTTCAGCATGTGGCTCACCCTGACGACGGACGAGACCGACGACCGCGCCCATGTCCAGTACCATTACTCGACGGACAACGGCGAGACATGGACCCTGGCCGGGACCGGCGGGTCGTACTCCATCGCGTCAGCGGAGCCTGAGCTGCGTGTCAGGGCGACCATGCAGACCTTCGACACCCTCTCCACCCCGATGATCCACTCCGTGTCCGCGACGCACGGGACGGCCGTGTCCTACCTGGTGGTCGTCGCGCCTGCTGAGGTCGTCGCCGGGGAGACCTTCCCCGTCA
Organism: Thermoplasmata archaeon; assembly: GCA_025457845.1. Next base: position 2,819 of record JALOTO010000115.1, read on the forward strand.
CCGTCTATGTGAAGGACAGCTCGGACACCACCATGGTGCACTGGACCGGCCCGGTCGAGCTCAGCGCGGTCGACACCGACACCCCCGACCCCATCGACACCGAGCTCGCGGTGACCTCCGCATACATCACCACGGGCGGCTCGGTCACCGTGCCCAACGAGATGTACATCGAGGCGGAGACGATCATAATCATGGCCCAGGCGCAGAACGCCTACGGCCTCAGCGCCGCAATCACCGTCATCCACGGGTCCGTCTCGGGCCTGGACATCACGCCGGCACTCTCGGTAATACCCGAGGACACCCAGCAGACCTTCACCGCCCTGGCCACCGACGGCTTCGACAACCCGGTCACGGACCTCGAGTTCGCCTGGGAGGTCGACGACGAGCTCGGGTTCCTGAACCGGTACAACGGCTCCTACGTGAGGCTCTACGTCGGCGACGCGGGGGGCGACGGCTACCTCAGGGTCTACGCCGGGGGGCTCGAGGCGTCCCAGCACATGACCGTCTCGCACACTGCGAACGCCCCGACCTTCGTCGAGAAGGTGCCGGACCAGCTGAGGTACGAGGACTCCGGCTCCTGGACCATCGACCTCTCGCCGTACGTCGAGGACTCGGTCCACCTGGACAGCGAGCTGAGGTGGTACGCGACGAACGACACCGTGATCGACGTGAGCGGCGAGAACAGGACCGGATACCTGACCATCACCCTCAGCACCAAGCAGGACCTCTCCGGGACGGACGTCCTGAACCTGTACGTGGTCGACCCCGACGGGCTGTCGACCAAGGCGAACCTCACGGTGCACGTGATCGCCGTCAACGACTGGCCTGTAATCGACGCGGTCCAGCCGCTCGAGGTCCACTACGACGTCCTGTACGTCTACAACATGAGGTACTACGTGCACGACGTGGACGACAGCGAGGAAGACCTCTCGCTGTCCGTGGACGACGACAGCTCGGCCTACGTGTCGGCAGAAGGGCTCGCCCTCCACATGCTCTACCCCTGGGAGCTCAACGGCACGGACCAGGCAGTTGTCGTGACGGTGAGCGACGGGAGCGCCAGCAGCTCAGCGGTCATCCAGGTGGCCGTCTCGGACGACAACGTCCCCGTGGCGGTCGACGCCATCCCTGACATTGACATGTACCAGGGGGAGACCCGCCTCGACGTCTTCGACCTGGACGACTACTTCGTCGACCCCGACGGGGACGGCCTCTTCTTCACCTACGGCTACACTCACATCCTCATCAACATCAGCACCGACAACATCGTCAGCTTCTTCGCCCCGATGGACTGGTACGGTAGCGAGTACATCATATTCAGCGCGACCGACACGTCCGGGGCGAGGGTCGAGAACGTCGGGACGGTCGTCGTGCACAGGGTCAACCAGGCCCCCGTGATAGAGGGGGTCCCGGACCTCCAGGTCAGGCCCGACCTAGGGTTCGAGTTCGACCTCACGTGGTACGTCTCCGACCCGGACAACGACCTTGACGACCTGCGCGTGACGACGGGCGACGGGCACGTGGTGCCCGCTGGTATGGTCCTCACCCTGCTCTACCCGGTGGAGATGGCGGGGCAGGTCGTGTACCTGGAGATCGCCGTCAGCGACGGGGACCTCTCCGACAGCTGGGCCATAGAGGTGTCGGTGGCGAACAACACGCCGCCCTCCTCGACAGCGCTGCCCATGCACTCGTTCCAGGAGGACGTCCCGACGCCCTACCCGTCCAGCGGGGACCTCAGGTCCTACTTCGCCGACGAGGACGGCGACGATCTTGCGTTCAGCGTCTTCACCATCGGCGACTCGATCTCCGCCTCCGCCTCGGAGGACGCCCAGGGGGCGTGGACCGTGGCGTTCACCCCCGAGGCGAACTGGAACGGCAACCTCCAGTTCCTGGTCAGGGCGACCGACCCCGACGGGGCCCTGGTGGAGACCGCGGCGGAGCTCGTTGTCACATCCGTCCCGGACGCACCCTCGCTCGACTTCGAGGGGGGCGCGGACGCGACGGTCGGCATCCAGGCGGTCGTGGACCTCAGGGAGAGCGCGGCCGACCCGGACATGCACGAACAGGGCCTCTCCTTCTCCATATCAGGCGACCACGCGGCCTACGCCACGGTGCTCGAGGGCGTCCTGCTCCTCGACTTCCCTGGGGACTTCCTGGGCGAGGGCGAGGAGAGCAGGGCAGTCAGCATCGCCGTCACGGCGACCGACCCGGACGGCCTGCGCGACACCGACACCCTGACGGTGACGGTCGTGCGCGCGGCCGAGGCCGGCAGCGACGCC
>JALOTO010000116.1 GCA_025457845.1 Thermoplasmata archaeon
CTCAGGGACAAGGACTTCCTGAGGAGGGCGGAGGCACAGCTCGAGGAACTTGTATGGACGGCCGAGGTCGTCTCACTGGAGGGGCCAGGGAGCTCGAGGACGGTCGTCCTGGACTTTTCGAGCGACGGAGGCATCAGGTTCGACCGGCTGACGGTCGGAGACCATCGTGACGGTCCGAACCAGACGGCGGTCAGGCTCGTCCTCTCCACCGGCTCATCGATTGTGAGGATCACGGACATGCCGCCGGTGCCGATGAGTGGTCCGGACGGCGGTGCGGTCGTGGTCCAATCGACGACAGCGACCATGACGGTCAGGTGCGCCATCGAGGACGGCGTGCAGCGCGTGCTCGTGGAGGTGGCGTGATGGACTTCATCGTGTCGAAAGTGGCGCTCTCCGTGCTCGCGCTGATGACCGCCGGGACACTGTACGGCCTGTACGACGGGGACATGCTGACTGACGTCGAGGGGGACCTCGAACGCATCCTCCAGCGGTTCGCCGACGAGACAGCCCGGCCGTCCGCGGAGAGGGTCGAGTCGAGAGCCGTGTGGGAGGTCCCCGGGCTCCCCGACGGGGATGTGGTATGGCTCGTTGTCGGAGGGCCGACCGTGGAGGCGCATTCCGGGAGTTCGGGGGCGGCGCTCCTGCTCTCCACCGACATGCATACCTGGTCTCCGACGGACGACCCGTTGAACGGGACGGCCCTGGAGTCCCTGGACAGCTGCAGCGCGAGGCTCAGGGCCTGCACGGGCCAGCACGTGACGGTCGAGTCAGAGGTAGTGATGGTCGACAACATGCAGGAGCTCATGCTCTTCGTCGAGGTCGGACTCTAGCGCGGACGCGGCCCGAACTCCGACGCGAGGCGGGCCACCGACTCCGCGAGCGCATCGACGTCCGCCCTAGTGTTGTAGATGTACGCGGACGCACGCACGCACCCGTCTATGCCGCGAGCGTGGAAGAACGGGTGACAGCAGTGCATGCCCGAGCGCAGCATTATGTTCCTGGAATTGTCGAGTATCATGGCGACGTCGTGGGCCGACAGGCCGGCCACGTTGAAGCTGAATATGCCTCCTCTCGAGGCAGGGGCCGCGGGCCCGACCAGGCTGACGCCCTCCACGCCGGCCATGGCATCTGTCACGCGCCGGTTGAGCATGGTCTCGTGGGAGGCCACTTCGTCCATCCCGATGGCGGAGAGGTAGTCGACCGCGGCACCGGTGCCGATGATCCCCGCGTAGTCCTGGAGGCCCGTCTCGAACCTCTCCGGCGCCGGCAGGAGGGTGTAGTCCGTGTAGGTCGTATCCGTGACGCCATGCCCGCCGTACATGAGCGGCTCGAGCCCGCCCTGCAGGTCGGACCTGACGTAGAGCATCCCGACTCCCGAAGGTCCGAGCATCTTGTGGGCGGACGCGGCCAGATAGTCGACATCCATCGAGATCAGGTCGATCCTCCTGCTCGGGGCGGTCTGGGCCGCGTCGTACAGGACCTTGGCACCCTTCGAGTGGGCGATCCTCACGACATCCTTCGCGGGGAGGGTGTACCCCGTCACGTTCGAGGTCAGGGACAGCGCGACGAGCTTGACCTTGTCGGTCATCATCGCCTCGAAGGCCGCTAGGTCGAAGACCCCGTCAACGCCGGACGGCACCGTCCTGTGCCTGACCCCGAGCCGCTTGACCGCGGCCAGGACGGGCACATGCACGGAGTTGTGCTCGTAGTCCGTCGTGACGACCTCGTCCCCCTTCCTGAGGCCGCATCCATGGATCACCGTGTTGAGGCCCTCGGTCGTGTTCTTGGTGAAGGCAATCTCCGACGGGTCCCCGGCGTTCAGGAACCTGGCGACCTTCGCGCGGACGTCGTCGCACCTGAGGGAGACCTCGGTCGCGAGCTTGTGGACGCTCCTGCCCCCGCAGGACGGGAACCGCTCGTAGTACTCGACGACCGCGTCTATGACCTGGCGCGGTCTAAGGGTCTGGCACGCGCTGTCGAGGTATATCGGCAGCTTGCCCCCCACCGGGGTGTGAAGGACCGGGAAGTCCTCCCTGACCTTGCTGGCGTCCATGGGCTCCTCCACGCATCATGCTCCGTGGACTTATGCTTTTCATGACCTGACCGACGGAGTGGGCGGGTCGGCAGGCTTTTAAGGCATGAGTCAATCTTCACCCGAGATTCCCATGTCTGCCAGTGGTGCGAGGAGGGTCTACTTCGACCACAGCGCGACCACACGCGTGCTCCCTGAGGTTGCGGAGGCCATGGCCCCGTTCTTCACGGACAGGTTCGGCAACGCGTCGAGCCTCCACGCCATGGGCCGCGATGCGAGGGGGGCCGTCGAGCAGGCCAGGAAGAGCGTGGCCGCGATCATCAACGCCGAGCCGAGGGAGATAGTCTTCACCTCGGGCGGCACCGAGGCGGACAACACCGCGGTCAAGGGGGTGGCCATGTTCAAGGGCCGGACGAAGGGCCACATCGTCACCTCCAAGATAGAGCACCACGCCATACTCGAGCCGTGCAACTTCCTGAAACAGTTCGGGTTCGAGGTCACCGAGGTGCCGGTCACGTCGGAAGGGTTCGTCGACCCGGCCGAGGTCGAGCGGGCCATCAGGCAGGACACGGTCCTGATAAGCGTCATGATGGCCAACAACGAGATCGGGACCATACAGCCCTGCAGGGAGATCGGCAGGATCGCCCGGGCGAAGGGGATACCGTTCCACACCGACGCCGTCCAGGCGATCGGCAAGATGCCCGTCGACGTCAAGGCGGACAACATAGACCTCCTGACGATCTCCGGGCACAAGTTCCACGGCCCCAAGGGGGTCGGGGCCCTGTACATAAGGAAGGGCACGGCGATAGAACCCCTGCTCCACGGCGGCGGCCACGAGAGGGGCATGCGGTCCTCGACGGAGAACGTCCCTGGCATCGTCGGCCTGGGGAAGGCGGCAGAGGTCGCCAAGAGGGATTTCGACAAGGTCACCTCCCACGTCCAGAGGCTGAGGGACAGGCTCATCAAGGAGGTCCCTGCGCTGGTCCCCGAGTGCCACCTGAACGGGCATGCGACCAGGAGACTCGTGAACAACGCCAACTTCAGGTTCGACTACATAGAGGGCGAGGCGCTGCTGCTCCAGCTCGACCTCCTCGGGATAGAGGCGTCGACCGGGTCGGCATGCTCGGCCAGTTCCCTCGAGCCATCCCATGTGATGCTCGCCCTGGGGCTGTCGCACGAGGAGTCGCACGGGACCCTCAGGCTGACCCTGGGACGGGAAAACACTGAAGAGGACGTAGACTATTTCCTGACCCATATACCAGGCGTGGTCTCGAAGCTGAGGGAGATATCGCCCTTCAGCAAGGACTCGCCCATGAGCTCGTGCGGAGGAGGGAGCTGCAATGTATAGCGACAAGGTCATGGACCACTTCGCGAACCCGAGGAACGTAGGCGAGATCAAGGACGCGGACGGAGTGGGCAAGGTGGGCAACCCCCAGTGCGGGGACGTCATGTGGCTCTACATCAAGGTCAAGGACGACATCATCACGGACATCAAGTTCAAGACCTTCGGGTGCGGAGCGGCCATCGCGACGAGCTCCATGATCACCGAGCTGGCCAAGGGGAAGACCCTCGAGGAGGCCAAGAAAATCTCCAGGCAGGACGTCGCCGACTCCCTGGACGGCCTCCCGCCGGTGAAGATGCACTGCTCGAACCTCGCTTCCGACGCGCTCAGGGAAGCCATCAAGGACTACGAGGCGAAGACGGCCGCCAAGAGATAGGTCCCGCGTGGCATGGGGGCAGCCGCGAGTTTATATAGCGCGACCACAATATAAACCCTGGTGGTCCGACGGCGGAGCTAGGGTTCCCATATCTGGCACTGTTCATCGCGGCCTCCGTTCTTCTGGCAATCTACCTCGCGATCGAGGGGGAGATGTCCAAGAGGAGGAGGTTGACTGGATACGCATCGATTGTGGCCTCATTCCCACTAATAATCATGGCAGTAGCCATGTCGATCATCGCCTTGCAGGACGACAATTCCGATTCGAACCGCCTCGTCTTCGCCTTTCTCATATGGGCATGTGTGGCGGGGCTTTGGATAGTTGGAGTCCGACTCATCGCAGCCGACAGGCAGGGCCACCATCCCTGAGGTTCTCGCTGACGACTCCACAAAAGTTATAGTAACCATCCCGTCTATGACATCAGGAGCCCGATGACCGACCTATCAGTCACGCTGTGCGGCATGCGCCTCGGGAACCCGACCATGCTCGCGGCGGGCGTTTTGGACGAGACCGGGAGGACCATGGTGGAGGTCGCGCGCGCTGGTGCGGGCGCGGTGGTCACCAAGTCCGTCGGGAAGGAGCCTAGGCAGGGCCACAACAACCCGTGCGTGGTAGAGCTGGATGTCGGCCTGCTGAATGCGATGGGACTGCCCAATCCCGGCATCGGGGCCTACAGGGCCGAGATCGCAGAGGCGAAGAAGGGGGGCGTCCCCGTGATAGGCAGCGTCTTCGGCGGCACCGAGGAGGAGATCGCCGAGATGGCCGTGCTCGTCCAGTCGGCGGGCGCGGACGCCGTGGAGCTCAACCTGAGCTGTCCCCATGCCAAGGGATACGGGGCAGAGGTCGGCTCGACACCAGAGATGGTCGAGGCGGTCTGCAGGGCGGCCAAGGCCGGGCTCAAGGTGCCTCTCCTCGCGAAGCTCACCCCGAACACGGCGTTCATCTCGAAGCTCGCTGTCGCTGCAGAGCGAGGGGGCGCTGATGCGATTGTCGCGATCAACACGGTCAAGGCGATGGCCATAAGCCCGGAGGCGGGGATGCCCGTCCTGGCCAACAGGTTCGGCGGCCTATCCGGTCCCGCGATCCGGCCGATAGGCGTCCGGTGCGTGTACGAGATCTACGACGCCGTGGACATACCCATAGTGGGCGTCGGAGGAGTGGCTACCGCGAACGACGCGCTCGAGTACATCATGGCCGGGGCCACCGCAGTCCAGATCGGGACGGCGGTGTGGACGAGGGGGACCAAGGTCTTCG
>JALOTO010000117.1 GCA_025457845.1 Thermoplasmata archaeon
TGTGGAACCACGGCGAGGACGGGATGTACGAGGAGAACAACAACAACCCGTTCGCCGATGACGACTTCCCCGGGTACGCTCCGCAGAACAGGTCCGGGACGTAACGTGCCTGGAATTGTCCGGCACAAACCACTTCCTCATCTGCATTCTCCGCAATCTTCAAGTAGGTTATGAATTATAATCCGTTTCGATGCCCAGGCCGAAGCGGTGCCGGAGGGTCTGCTGCGACCCCGACTACAACGTCTTCAAGCCCCAGGGCATCCCCATGGACCGCCTAGGGAGCATAGAGATGGGGCTGGACGAGTTCGAGGCGCTCCGCCTCTCGGACGTGGAGATGCTCTCGCAGGCCGAGGCGGCCAAGAGGATGGACGTCTCGCAGCCCACCTTCAACCGGATACTTTCAGGCGCCAGGTCTAAGACGGCGAGGGCCCTCACAGAGGGCGTCGCCCTCAGGATAGCCAAGGACCTGCCCCACGCCGGGCCACCCCGCGCCAGGGCAGGGAAGGTTGGTGCCACGAGATGAGGTTCGCATCGCTCCTGGTCAAGATACCCGGCAACTGGATCGGCTGCCTTGCCAGCAGCTGCGATCTCTCCGTCAGGATACTCAAGTGCGTCCCCAAGAACGGCGTCGGGGGCCAGAGCCTCCTCCAGATCGACACGGACCCCGGCATCTCCCAGGAGGAGCTCGTCGGGAGGATCCGGGACATAGAGCCCAACTGCAACGTGCAGCTGACTGCCGCCGGCCCCGGGAGGCACATAGGCACCGTCGAGCTGGAGCGGTGCGCGGCGTGCAGGCTCATGGCCGACTCGGGGTGCTTCATGGACTCGGCCTCGAACAGGGACGGGGGCGTCATGCAGTGGAACGTCATAGCCCCCAACGCCGGCGCGCTGAGGGAGCTCGTGACGAAGGTCAAGGAGCTCGGGTGCGAGGTCGACGTGGAGAAGATATCCGTCCTGAGGACGGCGTCCGAGCTCACCGTCGCCCAGGAGAGGGTCCTGCAGATGGCCTTCGAACTCGGCTACTACGAGATCCCCAAGAAGATCACCCTCGAGAAGCTGGCCAACAGGCTCGAGATATCCAAGGCCACCCTCGACGTCATGCTGAGGAGGGCCCAGAGGAAGCTCGTGGCGAGCCACATAGGCGAGGTGTGCTGAGCCTCGGGCCTCGCCGAAACCGCTTACCGGGACGGGACCAGGGATGAGGGCTGACTGCGCGCACTGCGTTGAGAAGGACTGCTATCAGGGGAAGGACTGCTTCGGCCTGGCGGACAGGGCCAAGGCCGCGTACGACGGGCCCGAGCTCAGGTCGATGCGCGCCTCGGGGAGGATCGAGGCGGAGCATTACATGAAGAAGACCCGGCTCGAGGAGGTCGCCATCTACGCGAAGGAGATGGGCATGAGGAGGATAGGCATCGCCTTCTGCGTCGGCCTCTCCTCCGAGGCCGAGGTCGTCGCGGACGTACTCTCGAAGCAGGGGTTCGAGGTCCACTCGGTGTGCTGCAAGGTGTGCGGGATCGACAAGTCCGAACTGGGCGTAGCCAGGCTCCACGGGGAAGGGGGGCGCGAGGCGGTCTGCGACCCCGTCGGGCAGGCTATGTGCCTCGCCGGGTGCGGGACCGAGATGAACCTTGTGGTCGGCCTGTGCGTGGGCCACGACATGCTCTTCACGAAGCACTCGGAGGCCCCCGTCTCGACGCTGATAGTCAAGGACCGGGTCCTCGCCCACAACCCGGCGGGCGCCATATACAGCGGGTACTACCGGAAGAACGTGTTCGGCCTTCCCCCGGGCTGACCGCGCCTGGACGGCTAACCTGTTCGCCGCACCGGACTTCAACCTCGGACGCGAAGGGATGTCCGAGGAATAACGATGGCAAAGAGGACTGACTACTCGAAGAAGGCGTTCCTGGTCGTCGGCACGCACGGCGAGGAGGACCTCGAGAAGGCGACCATGGTCTTCGCATGCGCGGGAGCGTCGACCGCCCTCGGCATCAGGACCAAGGTCTTCCTGACCATGAACGGGGTCAAGCTCGCCCAGAAGGGCTACGCGGAGAAACTGAAGCCGGTCGAGGGGATGGCGTCCGTGAAGGAGATGATGGACGCGTTCACCCAGAGCGGCGGCAAGATACAGGTCTGCATACCCTGCATGGAGGCTAGGGGCATCAGCAAGGCGCAGTTCATCGGCGGGGTGGAGTTCGTCAACCTGATGGACTTCGCGGCCGAGGCCGTGGACGCGGACAGGGTCTTCACCTGCTGACGGCAGGGGTGTGCGCATGAATGCATTCACTGGTAAGCAGAGCGCGCCCTCCAGGCAGGCCGCCCCGTCCACCGCGGCGGAGAACCTGAAGGACGTCAAACACAAGATCATAGTAATGAGCGGCAAGGGTGGCGTCGGCAAGTCGACCGTCGCCGTGAACCTCGCCGCGGCGCTCGCCAAGAGGGGGAGGAAGGTCGGCCTCCTGGACGCGGACATGCACGGGCCGAGCGTGCCCAAGCTGCTGGGGATCCCCAACCTGCCCCTGAGCGTGGACGCCAGGGGGAAAATCATCCCGTTCCACGTCCCGCCCTCGATCAAGGTCGTCTCGATCGCGTTCCTCCTCAACGACAGGGACTCCCCGGTCATATGGAGGGGGCCGATCAAGATGGGCGCGATCAAGCAGTTCCTCGAGGAGGTCGCGTGGGGCGAGCTGGACTACCTGATCGTAGACCTCCCGCCGGGCACCGGGGACGAGCCGCTCAGCACCGCGCAGCTCGTGCCGTCGCCGGACGGGGCGGTGATCGTCACCACCCCGCAGGACGTCGCGCTGCTGAGCGTCAGGAAGTCCATCAACTTCGTCAAGGCCGTGGGCCTGAAGCCCATCGGCCTCGTGGAGAACATGTACGGGCTCAGGTGCCCGCACTGCGGCAAGGAGATCCCGCTGTTCGAGGACGGGGGCGTCGGCAAGGCGACCAAGGACCTCTCGATCCCGCTCCTGGGCAAACTGCCGCTGAGCCCGGAGATAGCGAGGAGCGGGGACGACGGGAAGCCCTTCGCCGCGGGCTCCGACGAGGCGGCCAAGGCCTTCGACGAGATAACGACGAGGATCATCGAGTCGGTCGAGGGGAAGGGTGGCTAGGGAGATGACGGCCGCCGGGACCAGGAAGTTCGAGTGCTTCGACTGCGGGAAGAAATGGGAGGAGCCCTACGGCACGGGCCGGCCCCTCTCATGCCCGTCGTGCGGCAGCAGGAACATCCACAGGGCGGCCGAGGACAGGGGCAGAGGGGGGCGCGGGCCAGTGTGCGCGCGGCCCACTGTGAGCACAGGAGGTAGAGGAGATGGCTGAAGAGGGAGGCGGCCGGGGCGAGAGCGACCTGGAGTTCGGATCCAAGAAGTGCATATGCCCCGAGTGCGGGACGCAGGTGCCCCACGCGCTGAGGGGCGTGCCGTGCAGCAGGACGAAGTGCCCGAAGTGCGGCTCCCAGATGAGGGGCACTCAGTGCGGAGAATGATCGAATGGCTACGGAAAGGCAGAGCGGAGGAACAGGCAAGCGGGTCGCGGTGAGCTCCGTGGGAGAGTCCCTGGACTCGCCCGTCGACCCGAGGTTCGGCAGGTGCTCGTACTTCATGGTGTTCGAGGAGGACGGCGGGCACAGGGCGGTCAGGAACTCCGGCCAGGCGCTGGGGAACGGCGCCGGCATCCAGGCCGCGCAGCAGATGCTCGACCTGGGCGTCGACACAGTGGTGACGGGGGACGTCGGGCCCAACGCGTTCAGGGTGCTCGCCGGCGGCGGGGTGCGGATGTTCGTCAAGTGCACGGGCACCGTAGCCTCGGCCATGGACGCCTACAGGAGGGGCGACCTCCAGCAGACGGACGCGTCCACCTCGCCCGGCCACCACGGCCACATGCAGGGGCGCGGCCCCAGGGGCGGATAGGCGGGCCATGAGCGGCAGGGGGAAGCCGTCCGAGCTCGACATCCTCGTCGAGAACATCGTCGCTGCCATGGAGGCGGGGGACTCGAAGATCTACTCCAAGGAGGTGATCGCCGAGTTCAGGGACCCGGCCAACGTCGGTCCGATGGACGGCGCGGACGGGACGGGCCTGGCCGACGGCCTCTGCATGGACACCATGCAGATGTGGGTCAAGGTCGAGGGCGGCAGGGTCTCGGGATGCACGTTCTACACGGACGGCTGCGGCGCCACGATCGCCTGCGGGAGCAGGCTGACCAAGCTCGTCAGGGGCCTGACCCCGGAGGAGGCGTGCGCTTTCAAGCCGGAGAGCCTCGTCTCGTCCCTCGGGGGGCTCCCGGAGGAGCACGTGCACTGCGCCAGCCTGGCGGTGATCGCCTTCAAGAACGCGATGAGGGACGCCATGGAGAAGGGGGCCCGGCCGTGCGGCTCCTGAGGTTCAGGTGCGACGAGTGCGGGCTCGACATGGCGCTGCCCGAGAAGCCGGAGAAGTGCTTCTGCTGCGGCTCCACCAGGATAGTCAGGGAGGGCTGGAGGCTGCGGTTCAAGGAGAAGGACAGAGAGGGATGACTTTGGATATGCGAAGGAGTGAGAGAGGATGAAACTCTGTGTACCATCTATGGAGACTGGCGGGTATGACGACCTCGTGTGCGAGCACTTCGGCCGCGCGCCGACGTTCACGGTGATAGACCTGGACAGCGAGAAGGTCCTCGTCGTCAGGAACATGAGCGAGCACATGGGAGGGCTCGGCAAGCCGCCCGAGCACATCGCCAAGACCGGCGCGAACGTGCTGATATGCTCCGGCCTGGGGCCGAAGGCGATCGACATGCTCCAGTCGTTCGGGGTTCAGGTGTTCGTGGGAGCGTGCGGCACTGTCCGGGACGCGGTGCAGATGTGGCGCGACGGGAAGCTGCAGCCCGCGACCTACGACGTCGCGTGCAAGGAACACAGCCACTGACGGCGTCCGGAGAGGGCGGTACCACGAGGATAGCGATAGCCAGCGGCAAGGGCGGGACGGGGAAGACCCTCGTCTCGACGAACCTGGCTGCCGTCACCGAG
>JALOTO010000118.1 GCA_025457845.1 Thermoplasmata archaeon
CACAGGGACGTCATAGGCAGGAAGGTCAGATTCATGACGGACTTGTACAAGAGGTATGACGAGAACATCTCGTTCCGGCCACTCCCGTCCGAACTGCCATCAATGGATGAGATGGACATCATGCTGTTGCACGAACCATCTTCGCAGCTTGGTACCAGGATGGCAGAGGTGTTGCGTGACCTGACTTCGGTCAGAGAGGGCATCGTTTCGGGGCTTTGACCATCCGTTCCGGCGGGCGACAAGGCCTGCTCAGAGAGCCATCCTTGCGGCCCGCATATGACGTACATAAACCTGTGCCTCCCGGTCAATGCCGTTAACGGCAACCGTCCCAGAACGCGTATATACCCTGAGTCCCAGTGATGGAGCAGCCTTTGCCAAAGGTGTGGACGATATGGTGAAAGGTGTGGACGATATGGTGAAGATACAGAAGGCCAACGGATCCCTGGAAGAGTTCAGCCGCGCGAAACTGGAGTCGTCGCTCGTGATGAGCGGCGCCTCGAAGGAGACCGCAAAGAAGGTCGCCACGAGCGTAAGGCCCCTGGAGGGCATGAAGAGCGCGGAGCTCAGAAGGAGCGTCGCGGCGGAGCTCACCAAGGAGAGCGCATCGCTCTCGTCCGCGTACTCGTCAACGAAGAGGGCGTCGACCAGGACGGTCGCGGAGCTCGCGTCCGGCGTGGCCAGGATGTCCGACGAGCAGATGGCGGCACTGGGCCTGAAGGCCGGTGGCAAGGCGACCCTGCTCTTCGAGGGCAAGAGCCTCGAGGTCAAGGTCGAGAGAGCGGCCGGAGCGGCACACAGGGACGTGATGGTCAGCAAGGCGGACCTGCAGAAGCTCGGAGCGAGGGAAGGCTCGCGGATAGCGGTCAGGTCCGAGATGCGGCGATGATGATCGGCCGCATCACATGAAATCCTCCAAACTCAGCCTCTTGTCGGTCTTCTTCGGGCCGACGGAGGCCCTAGCCTCCCTTTTCACCTCGTAGTCGTTGTCCTTGAACGTCGCCTGCTGCACCCCGGACAGCAGGGTCTTGTCGTCCCAGCCGAACGAATCGGTCACGCGCGCGATCGTGCCCGCGAGCCTGGTCGCGTAGTACCTGTAGTCCGGCTTGGCCGTGAACTGCCGGCCCTCGACCCATGGCTCGACCTCGGCGGGGGAGCGTTTGCTGTTGGTGACGATCCACGAGACCTTCATCCCGGGCATGATCTCGTACCCGAGCTCCTTGAGCTTCCTCGCGACGCGCACGTTGACCATGCTGTCGCTCGACTTGTACTCGCTCTCGTCCCTGACCGACCTCGAGATCACGAGCTTGGAGGGGTCGACCCGCCCGGCCATGAGCTCGTCGATGACCTTCCTGGTGTAGGTGACCGCCCCGGGGTTGTCGCCGTCCAGTATCTTCTCGAACACCGCCTGGAGGGTCTCGCTCTGGAGGTCGAAGGAATCCGTCCGGCGCATCTCGTACCCGCGGACGACCATCTCCTTCCTGGGCCACACCATGCGCCCGACGTACCGCTTCTTCATCCCGTGGGAGAAGAACGGCTCCATGACCTTCTCGAACTCGAGGACGATGTTCCCCTTCGAATAGCGCTCGGCGATCTGCTGGCCGAGCTTGACCGACTGCTCGAGGTCCTGGTGCGGCGAGAGGAAGAAGACCGAGTCCGTGTCGGAGTAGATGACCTTCAGCCCCTCGTCCTCCAGCTTCTTGATGAGGTCCTTCGTCGCCTCCCTCGAGAAGGCGGTTATGCTCGCCCCGATCCTCGGGTCGGTGAACCTGTAGAACGATGAGGCGAGCACCCCGTAGAAGGAGTTCATCAGTATCTTGATCGCCTCCTGGAGGCCGTTGTAGTAGTCCTTGTCCTCGGGGGCGGTGGCCTCCTTCATCGCCTTCTTCGTGGCCGCCCTCTCCTCCATTAGGTTCGCGAGGATCCTCGGCAGGAGCCCTTCGCGGACGGACCTGTCCAGGAAGCGCGCGCCAGTTGGAGACACGATTGTCCCCGTCGGGTGAAGAGTCGTGAAGCAGATGTTGTTGTATATGATCTGGCTCGGGTACATGCTCCTGAAGTCGAGGGTCAGGACCCAGTGGTACAGCCCCGGCACCATCTCGTGGACGTACCCCCCCTCTATGGCCTCGACCTCCCCCTCGGCCCTGAGGGTCATGGGGACCGCGACGCCGTTCCTGTCGGCTTTGCGGATGAGGATGGAGTCGATGAGCTGCGATGTGGTCCCGCTGACCACATCGTCCATGGGGAGCTTGGACACGGCGGCGAGGTCCATGCCCCTCTGGAGGATGGCTATCCGCTCGAGTATCCTGACCGCGAGAGAAGCGTCGTGAGTGCAGTACTTCATGACCCTCTCGGGGTCGGTCGCCCACTCAGCGTCCATCTTCTTCGGGTCGACGTCGTGCTTCTCCTCCCCGAGGAGCGACTTCGCCACCGCGTTGAGGGTCTCCTGCTTGGGCTTCAGGACCTTCTTGACGGACCACCAGGCGTCGACGATGATCCTGCCCTCGGTCCACCAGAACCGGTTGTTGTACTGGGAGAGGGGGCCAGGGTACCGGCCCCAGTCGAGCTGGCCGAGCCTGAGGGCCTCGGCCCTCTGCATGATCTGCGGTATGTCGAACCCGTCGATGTTGTACCCGGTGATGACGTCCGGGTCCTCCTCCAGGATGAGCTTGGAGAACCCGGTTATCATCTCGCGTTCGTCCCCAGAGAACTGCCTCGAGCGCTCCTCGCCGTCGCCCCTGAGGACGCAGCATATCGTGAAGATCTTCGGCTCCTTCAGGGATGTCTCGATGTCGAAGCTGAGGACCTTCAGCTTCGGCCTGAAGGGCTTGATCTCCTTGAAGTCGGCCTTGTCCTTCACGCGCACGGCTATGTCGGTCCTGTAGCGGGGGTCCTCGAACTCCTCGCCCGTCACGCGGATGCACGAGCCGAGGTCGAGGTCGTAGATGAACCTGAAGTGGAACGGTATGTCCGCCGCGAGGACGGTGCACCTGGCCATGAGCGGTCTGCGTATCTCCGGGACGAGCCATGGATAGGTCACGGTCACGCGCTTGCACTTGTGGAGCTCGCCCTTGTAGAGCAGCTCGCAGTCTTCGACCCGCTTGATCCTCTCGTCACCGGACATGAGTTCGACGACGTCCGGGGGCGGCTCGACGACGTAGAAGTACGGCTCGAACCCCGTGAACGCGACCGTGATCGACTTCCCCTCGATGGTCTTGCCGAAGAGGTGGACCGTCAGCACCTCGTCCACCATCGAGTAGGATGCCCCTATCAGCCTGATGTCCCACTGTCCCATCAGCATCAAACCTTCGCGACTATCTTGATCACGTCCCCGTCCTTCACCACGTGGTCGTGACCTATCGTCATGTGGGTCTTGCCGTCGATGGCCCTGATGAAGTGGTCGCCCAGGTCCGTGTGCACCTTGTACGCCATGTCCTTGGCGTTTATGCCCTTGCGCATCAGGAAGGCGTCGGGGAGGACCCTGCCCTGCTTGTCGGTCCACTTGTGCTCGTCCTCCACCGGGTAGACGACCATCAGGCCGAGCACGTCGTACACCACCTTCTCGAGGACGTCCTGGACGCCGGTCGAGCGGTGCGCTCCGAGCCACGAGCCCATCTTGTCGAGGGCGCCGACCTGGCCCGCGCTGAGCTTCGCCCTGTCGGGGACATCGAAGCCCGCGCTCCCGGGCACATACTGTATCAGGCCCGCCTTGGTCGCGCGCCTCATGGCGAGCTCGTACTCGGCGCTCGTCGGGACCATGGGATGACCGGTGGCCTTCAGCCTCTCGAGGTTCTCGGGCGGGGCTATGTCTGCCTTGTTCGCCGCGATTATCATCGGCTTTGCGATCTTCTGCAGCTCCTGGCAGAACTTCAGCAATTCGGGATCTCCCCAGAGGGTGGCGTCCGCGTCTATCGCGGCCGCGCGGAGAGCCGCGAGGATCTGGTTCTCCGTGATGGACAGCCCGGTCAGCTTCTCGGTGAGCTGCTTCTCTATCTTGACGCCTGCGAGCTTCGCCTGCCGGGCCATCTTGTTGAACTGCTTCTCGAGTATTCCGAACATCCAGTAGGAGATCTCCCTCTCGAGGAATGTCACATCGTTCACTGGGTCATGGGTCCCGACGCCGACCGGGTTGCCCTCGAAGTCCGTGCCCCCGCTCGCGTCCACCACGTGTATGAACGCATCCGCCTGACGGAGGTCGTCGAGGAACTTGTTGCCCAGGCCCTTCCCCGCGTGAGCGTCCGGGACCAGGCCGGCGACATCGAGCACCTCGATCGGGACGAACCTGGTGCCGCCGTCGCATATGGAGTTGTTCGGGTTGCAGGGCTTCCCGAAAGCGACGTGGGGGCATGGGCTCCTGACGTAACCGACGCCTCTGTTGGCCTGTATGGTCGTGAACGGGTAGGACGCGATCTGCGCGTTCGCTAGGGTGAGGGCCGAGAAGAACGTCGATTTGCCAACATTGGGTTTGCCGACTATGCCAACAAGCATTGAACTCCCCCGGGGCTCAATGAAGGTATGTATAGAAAAAGCACGCGGTCGGGGAGGTCTAAGAAAGTGGTCCTGGATAAACCTCCAAATACACGGCATTCGATGCCCCACCCCATGGAGAACGCCATCATCCTTTGCGAGGACGGGCTTGGCAGGATACGCGGCAAGACAGCTGCCGGACTTCTGAGACATTCCCTCAGGTTCCGCATCCTCGGGGTGGTGGACAGCACGAAGGCCGGCAAGGACGCCGGAGAGGTCCTCGATGGCGTCAAGAACGGCGTCCCGGTCTTCTCTTCCGTGAAGGAGGCCGTTCAGAGGTCGAATCCGAAGCCCGATTGGATCATAGTCGGGGTCGCTACGGTCGGCGGCATGCTCCCGCCGGAGTTCCGTGCCCCACTCAAGGATGCCATGGCGAGCGGGGTCGGCATCATATCCGGACTCCACGAATGGCTGGGCAACGACCCGGAGTTCAGGGCGCTCGCCGAGAAGCACGGCGTCAAGGTCGTCGACATCCGCAAGGAGCCGCCGCTCGACAAGATGCACTACTACAGGAACCTCGCCTCCAAGATGGACTGCGTCAGGATCCCGGTCCTCGGGACGGACGCGGCCAGCGGCAAGAGGACGACCGCGGTCATACTCACCAAGGAGATGAACGCCCGGGGGATCAAGACCACATTCGTCGCGACAGGCCAGACCGGCCTCCTCCAGGGCTCGAAGTACGGCGTCCCGTTGGACGCCATCCGAGGCGACTACGTCGTCGGAGAGCTCGAGAACGCCATCAACATGGCGTATGAGAACGAGAGGCCTCAGCTCATCATCGTGGAGGGGC
>JALOTO010000119.1 GCA_025457845.1 Thermoplasmata archaeon
CGAGAAGGTGGCGAAGGACGAGAGGTTCGACGCCGTGGTCATTTGCGGGGACTTCACGACCTACGGGTCGCTGGACTACGTCAGGAAGGCGCTCAAGTCGTTCGACACGAAGGTCCTCGCCGTGCCCGGGAACTGCGACACGCGGCCGACGGCCGAGGTCCTCGAGAAGGCCGGGGCGAGCATACACGGGATGAGACAGGAGGTCAACGGCATCGCCCTGTTCGGGTTCGGCGGGGCGGTCCCGTCCCCGCACAACATGCCATTCGAGGTCGAGGAGGCCGACATCGTCGCCGGGCTGAGAGGTGCATGCGTCAAGGGCGGCGTCATGGTGACCCACATGCCGGCGAAGGGCATGAACGACCTCAGCCGGTCGGGGAAGCACGCGGGTTCCGAGGGCATACTCAGGGTGGCCGCCGAGTGCGAACCCGTCCTCGCGCTGTCGGGGCACTTCCACGAGGCGAGGGGGACCGTCACATCGAAGGGGACGGTCTTCCTGAACCCGGGCTCGGCGAGGGAGGGGTTCTACGCCGTCGTGGTGCTGGGAGACGGGGTCGATGTGGAGCTCAGGGAACTGCCAGGCATCAGGCGCGAGCGTTGAGGTTCTGTCAAGAGTCGGGTGGTGAACCGTCATGACACCCCCTCCAGTCGACTCGTCCCATTCGGCTCCGGCCGTGCGCCCGTCCCCGGGTCGCAGAGGACCATCATCACGTCATGCTGGAACGCGCCGGGGCTGAACCATAAGCCCCCTGCCCTCCCTTCAGGGAAGGCCGTCTGCAGCAGATAGCCCCCTGCCCTCCCTTCAGGGAAGGCCGTCTGCAGCAGATTGACGCCGGCGTTGACATGCCTGTCTGCACGCCACCCGCACTCGCACTCGAACTGGGTGCCCATTCGGGAATACTGTATCCTCCCACATGTCGGGCACCTCCTGCTGCTGTTGTACGGGTCCACCTTGACCACTGGGATACCTCTCCAGGTGGCCTTGTACTCGATGTACTGGTGGAGCTTCCTCCGGGGCCACATGCTCAGCCTCCGGTTCAGGGTCTTGTTCATCCTCGTCTTCGAGAGCCCATTTAGGTCCTCGAGCACGACCGCGGACCTGTTCTCCTCGGCGAAGTCGAGGACCGCGTTCGCCACCTTGTGCATGCGATGCTGTATCCGGTGGCGCTCCCTTCTCCCCTCCCTGTCGCACAGCCTCCTGGCGGTCCTCCGGTCATGCGCCTTCTTCTTCTGGAGCCTCCTCCTGCGGTCATGGTGACGCGCCTGGATCTCGGCGATTTCGGGAAACAGGGCTTTCGCAGGTGTGCATACACCGCCCTTCACGAACACACCATCCAGGCTCCGCTCGTTCGTGTCCAGGGAGATCGCGGTCTCCGGCTCGTACGGTCTCCTCTCACCCTTCCTGAAGGCTATGATGACCCTGTCAGGGAGGAGCGTCAATGACCCAAGGGACAAGGTAGGGTCGTCCAGGTATCTCCGATGATAGTCGCTGAGGACCAACCTGAGCCCCACATGGTATCCGGCCCTGATCGGCAGGTCCACTATCCCGTTCACTCGGTCGAGCTTGTACGCCTGGTTCTCAGCCTTCATCATGAGGCGCCTGACATAGGGCACGGGGCACGGACCTCGCTTCGACCAGCGCCTCCGCAGGTTCTTCAGTATCGATCCTGCCACCTCGAACGAGCAGACCAGATGCTTGGCGTACATGCCAGGATGGTCCTGCCTGAAGTCCTTGTAGAGCAGTTTGACGAGGGCGAACCTCGAGGACACCTTCGCCTGGAGTCCCACCCTGATCGCACGGTTGACGGCGAGTCTGAAATCCTCCATGAGAAGCTTCGCCTCCGGGGGGAGCTCGCCGGCGTCTGGCATTGGCGTACTTTCGATTACATGTACACTTCGTGGGGCGCTCCGGCTACCCATCACCCGATGACTGTACAAATCGCTCACGTCGAAATGTTCTTATCCCGTTCAGGCATGGATGGTGTTCAAGAGAACCTGGCGGTACGTCCGCCCAGGGGCGAGGGTCTGAATGCATTCATCCCTGCGCACGCTTGCGCTGTTCGCCGTGCTCATACTGCTGTTTACCGGCATAGGCTATCTGGTGGGAACCTACTTCATAGGAGACTGGCTGATAGGGTCGCTGGTCTTCCTCGGCATCGCCGCGATGATGAACCTCATCAGCTACTTCTTCAGCGCCAAGATCGTCCTCTGGTCCTACAAGGCCAAGATCGTGTCGGAGAAGGAGGCCCCGAGGCTCTTCAAGATCGTGAAGAAGATATGCCTCAAGTCCGACATGCCCATGCCCAAGATCGCCGTCGTGCCGACCCAGACGCCGAACGCCTTCGCCACCGGCCGGAACAAGAACAACGCCGTGGTCGCCGCGACGGAGGGGCTCATGCTCCTCTTGACCGACGATGAGCTCGAGGGAGTCCTCGCACACGAGATGGCCCACGTGCGGAACAGGGACATCCTTGTGATGTCCGTGGCGGCGACCATCGCCGGCGCGATCGCCTTCGCTTCGAGGATGGCCTTGTGGGGGTCGCTCGGCGGCGGAAGGAGGAACGAGAACGGGATACTCCTGCTGGTCATAGCCATCACCGCCCCGATCGCAGCCATGCTTGTCCAGCTCGCGATCTCCAGGAACAGGGAGTACAAGGCCGACCGCGAGGGGGCGCTCATGATCCAGAGGCCTCTGGCGCTCGCACGCGCCCTCGAGAAGCTCGAGGAGGGCAACAGGCGCAGGCCGCTTCAGAGCGGCAACCCGGCCTCGTCCTCGATGTTCATAGTGAACCCGTTCAGGGGACAGGGCATGATGGCGCTGTTCATGACCCACCCGCCGGTCAGCACGCGCGTGAAGAGGCTCCGCGAGCTGGCGGACGAAACGGGCTTCATCGGCTGAGAGCCCTCAGCCCACCTTCTCCCACTTCTCCAGCTTCAACACACTCGAGAGGGTCCCTCCGCGCTTGATCTCCTCGCGCACCCTGTTCTCCCTCTCGAGGACGTCGAGCGCCCTGTTGGCGACCTCGACCGCATGCTCCTGGGGGACGACGACGACCCCGCTCTCGTCGCCTATGACCCAGTCCCCCGTCCTGACCGTGATGCCACCGCAGACGATCTCGTGCCCTATCCCGCCGTAGCCCTTCGGCTCGCCGGCGTTGGACGAGATGTGCCTCGAGAAGCACGGGAACTTCATCTCCACGATGGAGTCGATGTCCCTGGCGGCGCCGTCGATGACCACCCCCGAGACCCCCTTCGTCATGCAGCTCCAGGACGCCAGCTCGCCCCAGACGGCGATCTCCCCGCTGCAGGCGTCCACGACTATGACGTCCCCGGGCCGCGCCTTGTCTATGGCCTCGACTGGCTTGGCCCAGTCGCCGTTGACGGTGTGCACGGTCAGAGCCCGTCCGACCATCTTGACGTTGTGTGCGATCCTTGGGTGTATGCCCTTCATCGCGCCCTTCTTGTGCTGGGCGTCGGCGACGTTGCACGACGAGACCTTCGAGAAGGCCGCGAAGAGCTCCTTCTCGGAGTACTTCTTGAAGAGGTCGGTCCGGACCTTCTTGCCGGTGGATATGGACCTCTTGACCTTCCTGGCCGCCCCCGCCACATCCTTGGCCTTGATGATCGCCCCGCCGACTATGACGATGGATACGCCGGCCGCGACGATATCTGGCGCGGTCTCGCTGTTGATGCCGCCGGCGGCGGCCACGGGTATCCCGACCGCCTTGGACAGCCCCTTCACCTCGGAGAGAGGGGACCCGCCCACCATCTGCTCGTCCACCCCGACGTGCACGCAGATGTAGTCCGCCCCGAGTTTCTCGACCTCCCGCGCCCTCTTGGGCTTGTCCTCCACGTTGAAGAGGTCCACCATGACCTTCGCGCCGTACTGGCGCGCGCTCAGTATGGCCTCTGTGATGGTCGGGTCGGATGAGAGGCCAAGTATGACGACGACATCGGCGCCCGACTTGGCGGCTATCTCGACCTCCGCGCCGCCGACGTCTATGGTCTTCATGTCGGCGACAACGGTCTTGCCGGGGAAGGCCCTCTTTAGCTTCCTGACGATCTCCATCCCCTCGCTCTTGATCAGGGGGGTGCCGGCCTCTATCCAATCGACACCTCCGTCGACAGCTTCTCGGGCGATCTGCAGGGCCCTGTCACCGTGGACGAGGTCCAGGGCCACCTGGAGGACCGGTTTCATCGGCGGTGAACACCTCCATCGTCCGATAAATACATGTCGCAAGTAACACTGGCTAGATGGGCGGCACTGGCCCCCTCCTTCTCGCGCGCGGCGGCGCACGGACAAACAATAATAAGACATCCATCGCATTCTCAAGGTCGATGCCCCCCCGGACAGGCGAGCGCGACCGATGCATCACAGGCATCGACGGCTTCGACACCATACTCTACGGAGGGATACCGAGGGCCAACACCGTCCTCCTGACGGGCAGCTGCGGCACCGGGAAGACATCCCTGGCGCTGGAGTTCCTGATACACGGCGCCACGAAGGGCGAGAACTCGCTGTTCATCTCCGTCACGGAGAATTCGGACAAGCTCCTGACGAACATCATGCCCTACAAGTTCTTCGACAAGAACCTGATCAAGTCCGGGAGGCTGGTCTTCGTCGACCTGCCCGTCATGTACGAGCGGCTGGGCATGACCAAGGCCGAGATGTCCATGGAGGAGATAGACCTCCTGGTGGCAGCCATCACCTCTCTCGTCAAGGAGCTCGGCATAAGGCGCCTGGTGGTCGACTCGATTACTTCGGTCTGCTACAAGCTCAAGACCCCTGAGAAGATCAGGGACTTCATCCTCAAGCTCAGCAAGTCGCTCACGGACTTCGACTGCACCTCGATACTGGTCAGCGAGATCGCGGCCCAGACAATGGCGTACTCCATGTACGGCGTCGAGGAGGCCATTGCAGACGGGATAGTCCTCATGGCCAACCTCGAGCGCAGGGGCGACCTGCTCAGGACCCTGCAGGTGATCAAGATGCGCGGGACCCAGCATTCCCGGGCGAAGTACGTCCTGGACCTGACGCCGATGGGCGTGCTGCTCGTGCCGCTGCTCAAGGGCGGGAGCGTGGGCACATGAGCGACTCCAACTCCGCAGAGGCGATCGCGACCCGTCTGGCGGAGATGCCATCCGCGTCGGCCGTCTCCCTGCAGATGAGCGTCGACAACTACCTCGACGTCCTGAGGGGCACCCTCGACCTGTTCGCCAACAGGAAGGGCATGGACACGATATACGTGACGTCGACCATCTCCTACGAGGCCATCAGGCGCGTCCTGCAGGCGCTCGACATCGACACCTCCAGGATATACTTCGTCGACTGCATCTCACACATCATGATGGGGGCGTCCTCGGCGCAGCGGGACGACCACTCCACCCTCGTGGAGAGCCCCACGATGCTCGAGAACCTCATGCTGAAGGTCGAGTACCTCATAAGGAGCTCGCAGTCCCCCAACAAGCTGGTCGTCATCGACTCGATCAACTCGCTCGCCATACACAACAACAACTGGATCCTCTCGGAGTTCCTGCACATACTCGTCTCGGGCCTGAGGGCCCGGGAGGCGTACACCGTCATCCTCTCGGTAGAGGAGCACTCGACCCCGGAGCTCAACAACATGGTCAACCTCGTGTGCGACCAGGGCGTGCGCGTCAACAAGGACGGTGTGGCATGAAGTTCACCAGCATAGGCATACCCGCGCTCGACGAGCACATAGGCGGGGGCGTGCAGAAGGGCGCGACCGTCCTCATAATGGGCACCCCGGGCGCGGGGACGGAGTTCCTCGCGAAGCAGTTCGCATCCGTCTCCATCGAGCCCGTCACCTACTTCACCACCACGGAGAGGGACGAGGACGTCACCGCGGTCATGCGCGAGTACGGGTGGCGCACGGACCTGAACATAGTGAACATAGGGACCCGTTACTACGAGGCCGTGCTCGCCAAGAAGCTTGAGGTCAGCAGATTCAGGCAGGAGGGCATCACCCTCAGCGACATCCGGCGGTTCAGGGAGCAGGACACCATGAAGGAGGAGAACTTCCTCACCTTCCTGTCCTACGAGATATCCAAGCTGAACCCTCCCTTCAGGGTGGTCATCAACTCGCTCGACTTCTTCCTCGAGAACTACGACAGCGCCGAGGTCCTGATGGCCATGCGCACGATCAAGGCGCACACCCAGCACTCGGAGAGCGTGACCCTCATGACCATGCTCAAGGGGGTGCACGAGTCGCGCATCCAGAGCAGCGTGGAGGACCTGGCCGACGTCATAGTCGAGATGGATCGGGAGAAGGTCGGTCACGAGTTCAAGAAGTACCTGATAATCCAGAAGGTCAGGAACCGGCCGGCCATGGTGGGCATAATCCCGTGCACCTTCGATTCGACAGGGATAAAGCCCGGTTGAGCGCCTCCGGTTGTGCAGATTCACCGCAGAACCCGAGGTCGCCTTTTGCCGAAAAGACGACGTTTTTCACACTGACAATGTCATTAAGAAGACTATGTCTTCTTTATATCCAGCATGTTACGACATGGTCAGTGTCCCGACTTCGGCATAAGACGAAATCAACATCGCCGCGGAATGATAACCAGCCGGAAAGCTATATAAACTCCGCTAGGTGGTATTTGCATTCACGCGGGCCGAAAGGTCCGCAGGAGGACATAACATGAAGAAGATCGCGACCATCCTGATGGTTGCGATCACAGTCGTTCTCGCGGCTGTGCTGTACGTCATGGTACTGGGATTCGGCGGATCGAGCACGACGACCCCAGCTGCGACGTACTCGAAGACGACCATAACAGCCGGCCAGAAGATAACCATCGTCTCCATAACGAAGACGGATGTCAGCTGGACGGACGTTAAGGTACAGCTGGCCGACGGCACGAACTTCGCCGAGTGGAGCCCGGACGGCACCAACCTCGACGGTGGCACGGCCCTGTCGTCCAACCTGACGACCGATGGCCTGGGCACACTGACCGTGTGCTGCCTGGTGTTCGATGTCGCGGGTAACGGATACGTGAGCGGAAGCGACTACTTCCAGGTGTTCACGTACGGCGGCGCGACGGCCTTCTCTGCGGCCGGGGCGTACACCGCAGTCCTGATCTACGAGCCCACGGGCGAGAAGATGGGGACTGGCGTGGCCTTCACCGGTTAGACAAGTCTAATCGATGTTGCGCCGTGGAATCCCAAACCCCTTTCCGTTCTTTACTTCTCCTCTGTGATGGGCAGGGCCATCGAAGGTTTCTCGCCAACTACGGGTGCAAAGCCATTTCTGGGGCCGCGGCCATCAGGCAGGCGATGGGTCCTGACGCCATCGAGGTCATGTCCGAGCAGGAGGCCGAGGACTACGTCCTCGACCTGCTTCGAATTCGCGGTCCGATGACCACGATGGAGATCGAGGAGGAGTCGGCGAAGGGCCGGAGAAGATGCCCCGACCGGACGGTGATCTTCCTCACCAAGATGAAGCGCAAGGGCATGGTCCACGGCGAGGTGTCAATCGAGCGCCGGGGTTGGCTGTGGAGCCTCCCCTAGGCTCACGCCTTCTTGGCCGGCCCGACGGATATGACCGAGGTCTTCGCGACCTGGTCGGTCCACTTCTGCCTCGGGTCGTGCGTGTCCACCGCCATCCCTATGACCCAGTCCAGCAGAAGGAACACCGGGAAGACCTTGGACAGGTTCGAGCAGCTTGCCCGGGGTCCCCCCGGCTCCGAGGTCGAAGACCACGGCGTAGGCGAACAGGACCAGGCCGGACACCGCCCCGACCAGCAGGTACTTCACGCCGACGATGTCGAAGAAGAACCACAGGGGCAGGTAGACCACGACGAAATCGAACAGGATCGCCACGAACCTCTTCAGCCAGTGCTCCTGGAGCGCCTTGTCCTGACTCAGGTAGTCGAACCCCGTGACCACAGTCGTCCCTCCCTCGTCCTCGTCGGGTGCCGTATGCCCCTGAGGGGCTGCCACTCGGATCGCCCATCACTCATCATGAGTTCAGCCGGTTGTTTTTCGTCATCGTGGCGGAAGTCGTATCTGCGGGGACCCATTATAAACCATCCCTCGGTCCCCCTCCCCCCTTGGTAACCGATTTATACGGACCACGGTGTAGAGCGTCCGAGATGACAGGGAAAGGGGTCAGGGTCTACGCCGTGATGGAGCGCGAGTGCGATCCGAAGAAGTGCACCGCGGCCAAGCTCGTCAGGCTCGGAGAGCTGAAGGAGGCGGATCCGCGGAAGGTCCCCGGAGGCGCGGTCGTCCTCGACCCCGAGGCGGAGAAGGCCCTTTCGCGCGAGGACATCCCGGCGGCGGAGAGGTTCGGACTGCTTGTGCTCGACTGCTCATGGGAGAAGCTCGAGCGGTTCCCCCGGATCAGGGCGGGCCTCCATCACAGGGCCCTGCCGTTCCTGATAGCCGCCAACCCCACCAACTTCGGGAGGCCCATGAGGCTCAGCAGCGCCGAGGCGGTCGCGGCCGCCCTGTACATCATGGGCGAAGCGGACCGCGCGTCGCGCGTCCTGTCGAAGTTCAAGTGGGGGCAGACGTTCATCGACATAAACAGGGAGTACCTCGACGCCTACAGCGCGGCCTCGACGAGCGGGGAGGTCGTGGCCGCCCAGAACTCGTTCGTTGGACGATTACAGGTAGCCGAAGGTGTTGACCCTGCCTAATGCTTTAGTACCCCCTAGGAGATTGCGGTTACCCTTCTGCCCGGCTCTCTTGCTGGGGAGGGGTATCTTCGTGCGATTGAGGGGGGACAGGACTGCCTAAGGAGTACACCACCGAAGACCTCGTGTCCATCTGGGAAGAGTTCCTGGGGGGCGAGCAGAGGCGTCACCAGGTCTCCGAGATCGCCGACCTGTACCCCGACGTCCGGAGCATGTACATCGACTTCCTCGACATAGAGAAGTTCGACCCCGACCTCGCCAACTACACCCTGCTGAGGCCGAACCAGTCGGTCGGGGCGGCCGAGGAGGCGATGAGGCGGATGGTCTCCCATGCCCTGACGAGCCCGTTCCTCCACTTCAGGATCAAGAACCTGCCTCGCGACTCCCGCATAGAGATCAGGAAGCTCCGCGCGAAGCACCTGGGCTCGTTCGTCTCCGTCGAGGGGCTCGTGAGGAAGGCGACAGAGGTCAGGCCCAAGGTCACGATAGCCGAGTTCGAGTGCGCCAGATGCGGCCACAGGATGTCGGTCGAGCAGGACGGGATGCAGTTCCACGAGCCGCTCGAGTGCCCCAAGGACGACGGTGGCTGCGGCAGGGGCGGAGGTTCGACCAAGTTCAGGCTCCTGACGGACCCGTCCAGGTTCGTCGACACCCAGAAGATCGAGATCCAGGAACCACCCGAGGGGCTAAGGGGCGGGTCACAGCCCGAGAGGCTCGTCGGCTTCGTCGAGGACGATATCGCCGGGAAGATATCGCCCGGGGACAGGATCATAATCAACGGGACGCTCAAGAGCGTCCAGAAGGGCCAGGCCCAGAAGACCACGCTCTTCGACATCAGCCTCGACATCAACTCCGTTGAGTACGAGGAGCACGAGTACGAGGAGATAGTCATCACCCCCGAGGACGAGGTCAAGATCCGCGACTTCGCGGCCTCAGAGGACATCTACGAGAAGATCGTGGCGTCCATCTCCCCGACCATATTCGGGTACTCCCAGGAGAAGGAGGCGCTCGCGCTCCAGCTGTTCGGGGGCGTGCAGAAGGTCATGGACGATGGCACCAGGATCAGGGGCGACATCCACATCGCGATGATAGGCGACCCCGGCACGGCCAAGTCCCAGATACTCAGGTACATGGCCCAGCTCGCGCCCAGGGGCATCTACACATCCGGCAAGTCCTCATCCGCGGCGGGCCTCACGGCGGCCGC
>JALOTO010000013.1 GCA_025457845.1 Thermoplasmata archaeon
GCTGGTGTTCAGCACATCCTCAGTAATCGCGTTCGTGTCTGTCGGGAAGCCTGAGGTTGCCATCTGCTACTCTGCGATCCTTCTGAGTGCAATTGGCTTTTCGGTACTGTTGTTGCTGATCTATAGGAAGTATATGCATGAGCGATGAGTGAATTTGTAGGATCCCGAGATGATTTCCTCCTTCGGTGATGCAGGTAATCATCGGTCGCCTTCTCGCCCCTGTTGTCTCTTCGAGGGTGGAATCACAGTTCGTGCTATGCAGTGCCAGGTGAAGGACATAAGCCCCTTTCTGTTCCCGCCTTGCGACGGTGATGGCATTCGACTATTGCACTCTACCCGCCGACGATGAGAATCGCGGCCCACCTTCTCTTGGAGAGGGGACTTTCCTCAGCCGGCACCCCTTTCGGGACGCCTACCGTCGGCCATCCGCCTTCTCCTGGCGATACATGACTAGACATTGCATGTACAAAACCCTTTCTCCCGTCCCGACGGGTCAGGTCGGCCCCTGCCAGGCGCTCAGATGACCTTGTCCTTGAGGAACGCGCCCTTGATGAGGATCTTGCCGGTGTCCATCGAGAAGGTCGCCGATCGGCCATGCCTCCCGAGGACGTCCTCCGCCACGACCGGCACGCCGAGCTCGTGCAGGGCCTTCCTGGCCTCCTTGCAGTTCTCGGCGCCTATGTCGTTGGCCTTGACATCGAGGTTCGGGAACATCTGGGCCCCTCCGACGAGCTTGGCCCTCATCCTGCCCCTGACCCCGCCCCTCGAGACCATCTCCGCGTGGAGCTTCTTGACCCCCGTGTCCGCGTACTTGGTCTGCGAGTCCCCCCCGCTCGGGGGCGCGCGCGGCAGAAGGGCGTGCAACACCCCCCCGATCTTCAGCTGCGGGTCGTAGATGAAGACCGCGACGCATGAGCCCAGCCCGAGGCAGCACAGCTCGTCAGGCGCCTTCGCGATGGCGAGCTGGGCTATCCCCACGAGCTTCGGGTCTATCATCCCTTGTCTTCTCCCATGTTCTCCATTATGGTCTTGAGCATCTGCTGCTCGGGGAGCAGCAGGAAGTACCCCTCGAACTCCTTGTCGTAGGCCTTGAAGACCGTGTGGACCGCGATGACGGTGTCAACGGTGGCCCCCAGGTTGGCCAGTGGCAGGTCGAGGACGGCTCCCAGGAGGTCGACCGCCGAGTCGGGCGGCGACGGTATGAGGTCGAGCTTGATCAGTTTGGAGACGGCCACGAGGTACCAGCAGAGGCAGATGTTGCCTATCTCGCTGAGCGCCGAGACCTGCAGTGGCGTGAGGTCGGAGAGGTCCGCGGGTTCCTTGGTGATCCTCTGGAGCATCATCTCCGCGGAGGCCCTCGGGACGACGACCAGCACGCTCGACCTCAGAACGCCGCAGAGCTGGGAGAATATTCCAGCGACTATCTGCTCCTCGCCCCCGAGCTCCTTGGGGACCTCGGACAGGGGTATCATCTTGCAGGACGTGACCTCGTTGACCAGCTCCATGTCCAGGAGTGATGCGAGGGCGGTGGCCGCGTTGCCCGAGCCGATGTTGGCGAACTCCCTTATGATGTCCAGCGCCCGCTTCGTGTCGATGTCTTCCATGAGGTCACTCTCCTAGGATCGTGTCGACGTCCAGTATCAGAGCGATGTTCCCGCTCCCGAGTATCGTTCCGCCCGAGATGCCCTTCGTCCTCCGGAGCCTCCTGTCGAGCCCTTTGACCACTATCTGCTGGTGCCCCAAGAGTTCGTCGACGGCGAGGGCCGCCCGCCTCTCCCTGCTCTGGACGACCATCGCGTTGACAGAGGGGTCGTCCGTCCTCCTCGGAATGGAGAAGAAGTCCCGCATGCGGATGAGCGGGAGGACCTCGCCCCTGAGCTGGACGACCTCCCTCGTGCGTATCTGCCTGATGTCGGCGTGCTCGAAGCTGTGCGACTCCGCGACCACGCTCATCGGTATCGCGTACATCTGCTCCGCGACGGTGATGAGCATGGCATCTATGATGGCGAGTGTGAATGGCAGCCATAGCGAGATCGTGGTCCCCGCGCCCTTGGTCGTGTTGATCATGACGGTTCCGCCGAGTTCCTCGACCCCCCTCTTCACGACGTCGAGGCCGACGCCCCTGCCTGAGATCTCCGTCACCTCGGCCTTGGTCGAGAATCCTGGCCTGAAGAGAAGTTCCATGAGCTCCCTTCCGAGGGCCGCGTCCGCCTGCTGCCTTGTCATGACGCCCCTCGACACGGCCGCCTTCCTGATGGTTTCGAAGTCGATTCCCTTGCCGTCGTCGGAGATCTCGATCAGGACATGGTCTTGCTGCTTGGACGCCGCGACCCTTATCATGCCCTTGGCACGCTTCCCGGCCTTGGCCCGCTCCTCAGTGGTCTCGAGGCCGTGGTCGATGCAGTTGCGGATTATGTGCACCATCGGGTCCGCGATACGGTCGACGACGGTCCTGTCGAGTTCGATGTTGCCGCCTTCCACCAGGAATTCCACTTCCTTGCCCTGGCTCCTGGATAGGTCGCGCACCATGCGCGGGAACCTGCTCATGACGAGGTCGAGGGGGATCATCCTGATCCCGAGGACCTTGGACTGTATCTCGCTGGTGAGCTTGTCGATGAGGGACGAGATCTCCTGAAGCTCAATGTCGTCCTTGGTCGATGCCCGCTCCACGAGTCGGCTGCGGCTGATGACGAGCTCGCCCACGTCGTCGAGGAGCTCGTCTAGCTTGTCCATGCCGACCCTCACGGTCTGGACCGGGGCCGCCTCCTGCGTGGGCGCGGTTGCCGCGGCCTTCGAGATCCGCCTGAGCTGATCGGCGGGCGCTCCTTTCGGGCCGACACGCACCTCCTCGACGTCGGTCATAGCGACGATCCTGTCCAGAGACGAGTCCATCTGCTCGCCGGGCTCGAGGTCGACGACGAGTTCCTCGAAGACCTTCTCGTGCTCGATCTCCTCTTCGGATGGGTCCGTTGCACGGATGTGCGCGCTCTTCTCGAGCTCCTTGATGATGACCATCGCCCTCGCTGCGGGGAGGGCGCACTTCCTGTGGAATGCGACGTGTACCTGGATGACCTGCGGCCCGGCCTCCTTCGCCCCCTTCTGCTCGGCCTGCTTCCTATCCTTCGGGGAGGCCGCGGCCTTCTTCGCCTTCTCGGGGAGTTCGCGGAGGCGTTCCACCAGCCGCTCGGCCGGCTGGATGGGTTCGCCCTTCTCGACGGAACTCACCATCCCTTCGAGGGCGTCGAACCCCTCGAACATCGTCTCGGCGACCTCCCCCTCGGGCACGATCTTCCCGTCCCTGACGGCTGCCAGGACGTCCTCGAGCGCGTGGGAGAGCTCGGAGACGGCAGGCATGTTCATCATCCCCGCCATGCCCTTCATCGTATGGCATGCCCTGAACATCTGGTCGACGAGGTCCTTCTTCCCGGGGTCGGATTCGAGCTCGAGCATAGCCTCGTTGAGAGTCCTGAGGTACTCCCTGGACTCCGTGACGAAGAGCTTGGTGTACTTGCTGAGATCGAACTCCTTAGGCATCGTCTCATCCCTCCATGAACGAGACGATCTCCAGGGGAACATCCTCTATCGGGAGCACCTTGTCCGCCGCCCCTCTGGAAACAACTGCCCTTGCCATGCCGAATATGACCGATGAAGCCTCGTCCTGGACCACGACCCTGCCTCCAGCGGCCTTGACGGCCTCGGATCCGCAGGCGCCGTCCGAGCCCATGCCGGTGAGGACGATTGCCAGGAGGTTGCTGCCATAGCATTTGGAGGCACTTCGGAAGAGGACGTCTGCTGAGGGTCGGACGTAGTTCACCGGGTCGGTCTGCTCGAGTCTCATCGTGACAGCCCCGTTCCTTCCGCCCTCAAGCACGAGATGCCTCTCACCGGGAGCGAGGTACGCCGTCCCTGGCGAGGCCTCGGCTCCGTCCTCGGCGATGAGGACCTTTGGCCCTCTCGCCGCGGTCAGCCGTTTGGCGAAGGACTCGGCGAATCCCTCCGGGAGGTGTTGGACTATGAAGATCGGGACGTTGACGTTCCTCGGTAGGGCTGCGAACACCGATTCGAGCGTCTTCGGGCCACCCGTGGAGGCTGCGATCACTATCGCCTTCTTCCAGGACGCCTTCGGGCCCTTGGGCGTCGCGAGGTGGAGCTTGTGGGGCGCGGCTGGCCTCGTCCTCGTCAGCGCGTCGACCTTCGCCTCGGCCGAGTTGCGCACTATCTCGACTATCTTGGAGCCGAACATGACGATGTCGACGGAGACCGGTCCGCCGGGCTTCGATATGAAGTCGACCGCACCCAGGTTGAGCGCTTGGAGGGGTAGCTGCGGGTCGACTCTGTCCATCGCGCTGAGCATCACGACCCTGGTCGGGCTCTCGCGCATTATGCGCTGGAGGGTGGCGAGCCCGTCCATCTTTGGCATCTGTATGTCGAGGACGACGACGTCGGGGGCTAGGCGCTTCACCTTCTCGATGGCGTCGATGCCGTCCTTGGCGGTGGCGACGACATGGAGGCCCGGGTCTGCCTCGAGCATGTCCTTGAGAACGACGCGCATGTATGCGCTGTCATCCACCACCAGCACGCTGCGACGGTCCGACATCTCCTTCGCCTAGTTCCTGGTCTGGAGGACCGCGTTCACGGATTCGAGCACGTCGTCTGCAGTGAAAGGCTTCATTATGAAGTCCATCGCGCCAGCCTCGAGCGCGCGCATGACGGTCTTCTGGTGTCCGAGCGCGGAGATCATTATGATCCGGACCTTCGGGTCCGCGTCCTTGAGCGCCTTGACGGTCTCGATGCCGTCGGTCTCGGGCATCACGATGTCCATGGTCACTATGTCGGCCCCTTCCTTCTTGAAAAGCCTCAGGGCCTCGTCGGCGTTCCTTGCCTCCAGCACCTTGTGCCCGCCGCTCTCGAGTATGTTCTTGAGCACCCTTCTCATGAAATCGGAGTCGTCCACCACAAGCACCTTAGCCATGTCTCTTCCCTCCAGAGTCCTGGTCGTCTGTCGACAGTTCGAGTATCTTCACGGGATCGATTATCGTCACTAGTCTGTCCCCCTGCTTCGCTATGGCCAGGACGTACTCGGACTCGACGCCCTCCGCCACTATCGAAGGCGGAGGTTCTATGGCCTCGCGAGGGATCCTGGCGACCTCGGTCACCTCGTCGACGAGGAAACCTACCGCCGCGTCCGGCGCCTCGACGACTATGATCTTGGTCGAGTCCCCGGGGGGCGCAGCCTCCAGCCCGAGCCTCTTCCTGAGGTCCACGATGGTGACGAGCTTGCCCCTGAGGTTCATCACACCTTCGATGTAAGAGGGGGTCCTGTGGACCTTCGCTATCTGCTGCAGCTCGTGGATCTCCTTGACGTTCGATATGTCGAACGCGTACTCCTCGTTGCCCAGCCTGAAGAGCACGTATTGGGCTGCAACCTGGAGACCTTCGGGCATCAACACACCTCAGTCCTTCTCTGGTTCGTCTTCAGGTCCGGGCTTGACAGGGACGGCCATCCCACCCGTCTCGATGTGCTTGACTATCTCGTTGAGCTTGCTGGCGAGATTGGCGAGGTCCTGGGCGGATGCGGTGAGCTCCTGCATGCCCGCAGCGAGCTCCTGGGACGATGCGGAGACCTCCTCTGCTGAAGCAGATGTCTGATTGGCAACGCTCGCGACATCGTCGAGGTTCTTCGCCAGGCTCTCCGTCAGGGCCTTCTGCTCCTGCGTCGAGGCGCTTATCTCCTCGACCATGGCCGCCGTCTCCTGGACCGTCGCGGCTATGTCCTCGAGCGATTTCAGCGATTCCGACACGGTCTTCGAGCTCTCAGAGACGTCGCTCCTGGTCTTGTCCATCTTCTGAGAACTCTCTACTATGTCCCTCTCGACGGACTGCAGCAGCTGCTGTATCTGGTTCGCCGCCTTCCTGGAGCCCTCGGCCAGCTTCCTGACCTCGTCTGCGACGACCGCGAAGCCGCGTCCGTGCTCCCCCGCTCTGGCCGCTTCGATGGCGGCGTTGAGGGAGAGCAGGTTCGTCTGCTGGGCGATGTTGGTTATGATGTTGACGATCTGGGATATCTCCTGCGACTTCTTAGCGAGGTGGCTCATGGATTCCGCCGACTGGTCGACGCTCTTCATCAGCTCCTTCATCCTCTCCAGGGCGTCCTGGGCCGACCTGCTGCCCTTCTGGGCGACCTCGCTCGCGTTCTCGGAGGCCCTTGCGGCGTTCTGCGAGCTCTGGACGACATCGTAGATGGACTTGGTCTGCTCGCCGAGCATCTTTACCATCTCCTCGACCCTGCTCGCCTGCGACTGGGCACCCTTCGAGGTCTGCGACATGGAGTTCGACACCTGCTGTGTCCCTTCGGTCATGTGCCTCGCGGTATCCGCCAAGCCGATGGAGGACTCCCCTAGCCTGTCGGATGCCTCCTTGATCTCCTTCGTCAACCTCGCGAGGTTGTCCCTCATCTGCTTGAAGCTGTCGACGAGGGTCGCTATGTCCCCCTTCGCCTCGATATCGATCTCCGTCGCCAGGTTCCCCGCAGCTATCTGCTGTGCGCTCTCCGTCAGCCTCGTGAGGGGTCCAGAAGTGTTGTCTATCAGCATGTTCATCGACTTGACGAGATCTCCTATCTCGTCGTCGGCGGTCTTGATCTGCAGGCGGGTCATGTAGTTCCCGTCGGAGATCATCTTCGCGGCATCGGAGACCCTCACGACGGGGCTCGTTATGACGCCTGTGAAGTAGTATGCGATGATTGTCACGATGATGGCGACTAGAGTGCCGCTGACTATTGTCCAGAGTGTGCTTGTCCTGATGGTCTCGGTAACGATCGTCTCCATCAGGGTGGCTGCCTCGACGCGTATGTCGATGAGGTTCCCCATCTCCTGGGCGACGACCTCCATGTGGACAGATGCATTGTACATCGATGAAACCGCAGCGGGGTAGCTATCGGCGATGATGTCGGTGGCGTTCTCCACATCGGCCCAGTAGAGTTCCCATGAGATCTTGAGGGCGCTCAGGGAGGATTGTTCGGAGGTGATGAGGTCGTTCCTGTCCTCCGCATCGATGATGGCGGCTATGTTCGGGAGGTTCTCATAGGAGTACTCGTTGTCATAGCGTACCAGGAAGTCGGCGAACTCGCTCTGGTAGTCCAGCATGTCGCTGATATACTCGCTGGCACCGGTCTCGCCGTAGTTGAGGATGTAGTTCGTGAAGGAGTTGTCCACATTATCGACTGAGTCGAGCCCCTCGGCTATCTCCGACACGACGACGAGGTTCTCCTGGTACAGGATGTCGACGTCATTCTTGATGTCGTTGAGTCCCTGGATCGAGAGGACGCTGACAACCATCAGCGGTCCGAGGGACAGGACCAATATCGTCGCCACCAGCTTCCTTGTGAGTGATAGTCTCACTGTACCACCATAGAAACGCGCGAGCAGGGCCTCGGCCTCCGAGGGGGGGAAGTATGGCACCCGCTGTCGCGCATCATTATCAAAATCGACAAAGTGTCTATAAGAATGTGTCGTCCAGAAACTCACTTCTGATGATACGAGCCAGTATCGGGGTGCGAACACATATCTATCCACCAGCCGCTACTCGATGACGATATGGACCAGTCCGAGGAGCAGTTTTTCGAGCTGGTGGCCAGGCACCTGGCTCGGAGCAGAGGCATCGACCTCATGGGCTACTCCCCCTCGTTCGTGATGAGGGCGGTGAAGAAACGCATGGGCCGGACGAAGTCCAGGGAGTACCTCGCCTATCTGGCCCTCCTCAGGAGGAGCGACGAGGAGACGGACGCATTCGTCGGCTCCCTGTCCATCAACGTCACGGACTTCTTCAGGGACAAGGGGGCGTTCGAGACCTTCTCTTCGAAGGTGGTCAGACCGCTGCTGCTGGAGAAGAACACCCCCGTGGGTGGTATACTCCGCATCTGGAGCGCAGGGTGCGCGACCGGCCAGGAGACCTACACACTATCGATGTGCGTGGAGGAGGAACTGAGCAAGCTGGAAGGCGAGCTGAAGACCGTCATCTCGGTCTTGGGCACGGACCTGTCCGAGTCAGCCGTCGCCTATGCCCGCGACGGCATATACAAGCATGAGGAGCTCAAAGGCCTCTCCGACCGCCGCATCAGGCAGCATTTCACGAAGGTGGACGGCGGGTACCAAGTGAACGAGGCTGTTAGGAGGCGGGTGAGGTTCAACACGGGAAACCTTCTGGCCAACCCTGTCGGCACCCATTTCGACGCCGTCGTATGCAGGAACGTCCTCATCTACTTCTCACGGCCGTTCCACGACACGGTCCTGATGAACCTGCATGGCTCGCTGAGGCTGGGCGGATACCTGATGATAGGCAAGACCGAGACCCTCATGGGGCTGAAGCGGAACCTCTTCGAGACCGTGGACTCGGACTGCAGGATATACCGGAAGACCGCCTGAGGGGTCACGCCTCTGCCCGGAGGTCTGCGTCAGACGGTCCGTGCAAGATCTCGTTCCTGAGGGAGACGAGTTCCTCTATTCCCATGCCCTCGATGTCGACCATGCTGGATGTCTCGACATCCTGCATGAAGTCGGCTATCTTGGCGTAGTTGTCGCTGAGCTGCATCGCCAGTCCCTTCTGCATTGTGTTCATCTGTCTTGGGGTCATGGTCCTCGAGATGACCTCGGCGAGGGTCACCCCTTCCTCGTCTGCCTGGCTCACGAGCTCTTCGAGAGAAGATAGGTTCACGTGCATCCCATCCTATCGTATGACAATCGTCAGACGATGAAGGGGCAAGGAACGTATATATTATTTGCCGTCCGGGTGGCTCACTTGA
Source organism: Thermoplasmata archaeon (assembly GCA_025457845.1). Next base: position 8,801 of record JALOTO010000013.1, read on the forward strand.
CGAGATCGAGCCACGACGCGTACGCCGGCTCATTCCCCCTGACGATGTCCAGGTACTTCCTCTGTATCGTCATGGTGACCGGTCCCGGCTTCCCCTCGCCGACTGGCCTCCTGTCTACTTCCCGTATCGGGGTGACCTCGGCCGCCGTGCCGGTGAAGAAGAGCTCCTCCGCCAGGTACAGCTCGCTCCTCGCGATGTTGCGCTCCTCGACGGCGATGCCGAGGTCGGTCGCGACCTTCATCACCGACTCGCGGGTGATCCCGGGGAGTATGCCGGCGTTAGCCGGAGGAGTGTAGAGCTTCCCGTCCTTGACCATGAAGATGTTCTCGCCCGACCCCTCTGCGACCATGTGCAGCTCGTTGAGCATTACGGTCTCGTCGAAGCCGTTCATCTTCGCCTCCATTATCGCGATGGAGCTGTTCAGGTAGTCGCCGCAGACCTTCGCCGTAGCGGGCACTGACCCGCTCGGCGCCCGGTGCCAGGATGACGTGTGGACCCGTATGCCGTTCTTCAGCCCCTCGTCTCCGAGGTACGCGCCGAACGGGAATGCGATGATGAACGTGTCGACCGGGTATCCCATCGGGTTGACGCCTATGCCGTTCACGCCGAAGAACGATATCGGGCGGATGTAGCATGAGTCGAGGTTGTTGGCCTTGATGACGTCCTTGACCCCTGTGCAGAGTTCGTCGACGGTGTACGGTATCTTCATCTGGATGGCCTTCGCGGATGTATGGAGCCGGACCATGTGGTCCCTGAGCCTGAAGACCGCCGGGCCCTTGTCCGTCTGGTAGGCCCTGACGCCCTCGAAGGCGCCGGTCCCGTAGTGCAGGCCGTGCGTCAGCACGTGCACCGTCGCGTCCTTCCAGGCTATCAGCTGTCCGTTCTTCCAGATCTTGTCCGTCGTCTTGATCTGCATCTCACATCACTCCTTGCACTTCAACTGCCCACTACGGGGTTCCTGAGGCAGCCCACCCCGTCCAGCTCCACCTCGACGACATCGCCCGGCTTCATCGGGGATATCCCGGAGGGCGTCCCCGTGGCGATGATGTCGCCAGGCTCGAGGGACATGACCGTCGAGATGTACTCGACGAGGGCTGCGTCACCGAAGACCCTGTCGTCGAGGGAGCACTCCTGGACCGTCCTGCCGTTCAGCCTGGTCACGACCTTGGTCGGGCTGGTCTTGGAGACCACAGGTCCTATGGGTGCGAATGTGTCGAAGCCCTTTGCCCGCGTCCAGTCCGGATCCACCTTCTGGAGGTCCCTGGCGGTGACATCGTTGATGCAGGTGTAGCCCGCGATGTATGTCGAGCCGTCGCGGACCTTCGACGCCCTCCTCCCGATCACGAGGGCGAGCTCGCCCTCGTAGTCCACCCTCTTGGACGCGCCCGGGACCACGATGCCCTCGCCGGGGCCGATTATGGCGGACGAGGGCTTGCTGAATATCAGGGGGACCTCGGGCATCTTCGCCCCCATCTCCTTGATGTGGCTCCTGTAGTTTAGGCCGACGCATACCAGCTTGGACGGCCTGTCGACGGGCACGAGGGCCTTCAGATCCGCCAGGCGGTGGTTCCTGGGCCGCATTCCCGCGGTCCCTGAGAGCGCCTCGAGCATGCTCCGTGCGTCCGTCTCGACGACCGTCTCGCCGTCCACTGCGCCTATGAACTCGCCGCCGTCGGCGGCGAACCTGCCGAAGAGCCTGCTCGGGACCTTGCGACCTGACGTGGTGTCACCTGTCCGATGCACAAACGCGTCCGCCGATATGTATGTCTTTTGGGGCTAATCCATCGGAAGGGTCACTTGAACATCTTGCGGATGTTCTTGCCGACGACCTCGATCCTGGATTTCTGCCCCTCGTTCCTCAGCTTGGTGAGGGTGGGCATCCCATTCTCGTTCTCGGCGACCCACTCCGCGGCGAACGCCCCGGACTGGATGTCCTTGAGGACCTTCTCCATCCTCTTCTTGACGCTGTCGTCGATGAGGACCGGGCCGCGGGTCCTGCCGCCGTACTCGGCCGTGTTGGACACCCCGTCCCACATGCCCTCGATCCCGCCCTTCTGGACGAGGTCGATTATGAGCTTCAGTTCGTGCAGCACCTCGAAGTAGGCGATCTCGGGCTGGTAGCCGGCCTCGACGAGCACCTCGAAGGACTTCTTCACGAGCTCGCTCGCTCCGCCGCAGAGGTCGGCCTGCTCGCCGAAGAGGTCCGTCTCGGTCTCCTCGTCGAAGGTCGTCTCGATGACACCGCGGTTAGTGGCTCCGAGCCCCTTGGCCATCGCGAGGGCCGTCTTCTTCGCCTTGCCCGTGGCGTCCTGGTGGACGGCTATGAGGGCAGGGACCCCGTCCCCGGCCTCGAAGGTCTGCCTGACCAGGGCGCCTGGGCCTTTGGGCGCTACCATGATGACGTCGACGTCCTTCGGCGGGACTATCCTCTTGAAGTGTATGTTGAACCCGTGGGCGAAGTCGAGTGTCATCCCCTTCCTCAGGTTCGGGGCGACGTCCGCGTCGTAGACCATCTTCTGGACCTCGTCCGGGATGAGCATCATGACTATGTCGGCGGACTTGACGGCCTCCGGTATCTCCATGATGCGCATCTTGTCGGCCTTGGCCTGCTTGTAGTAGTCGTCCTTGAACTTCAGGCCGACGACTACGTCCGCGCCGCTGTCCCTGAGGCAGAGGGCCTGGGCCCTCCCCTGGATGCCGTAACCGACCACGGCGATCCTCTTTCCCTTGAGCACATTCAAGTTTGCGTCCTTGTTGTAGTATATCCTGGCCATTTCTGCACGCTCCGTTCCATCAGATAGCATTCATCGTCTCGATGTACCGCTCCGGCTGGCTCTTCTTGATGACAGCCTCGACCTCGTCGACGCTGCCAGTGATCCTGCAAGTCCCCTCCTTGTTGACCAGGAGGGCATACGCCTCGTGGCGGGGCTGCTCGACAAGGTCTGCCTCGATGACCTCGTGGAGGGCCCTGAGGTGCTCTAGGACCGAGGACGCCCTCTCCCTGTCCTTGATCGAGAGAACGATGCGGGCGCGCTCGGGCATCTCGCACTTGCCAACGACGATCGTCTCGACGTTGATCCTCTTCCTCGTGAACTCGCCCATGACCCTCTGCATGACCCCTGGCTGGTCGTAGACCAGGAGCATTATTGCCTCCATCACACCACCTCTCCCTTCCACTTGCACCTGCCACGTATGCATTCGGTCGAGGACGATTTGCCGGGCGGGGTCATTGGCAGGACGTCCTCCTCCGGATCTATCTTGAAGTCGATGAGAGTGGTGATGTCGGCCTTGGCCGCGCGCTTGATCGCGTCGGCGACCTCGGAGTGCCGCTCCACGCGTATCGCCTCCGCGCCGTAGGCTTCTGCGAGCTTCACGAAGTCGGGGCTCCCGGCGAACTTGGTGGCCATGTACCTCTCCCCGTAGAAGAGCTTCTGCCACTGCTTGACCATCCCGAGCCAGCCGTTGTTCAGCAGACAGACCACGACGGGGATATCGTTCTCCACGGCGGTCGCGAACTCCTGCGACACCATCTGCAGGCTACCGTCGCCCGCTATGTCCGCGACAACGCTCTGCGGCCTGGCGATCTTCGCCCCTATCGCGGCCGGGAACCCGAAGCCCATGGTCCCGAGGCCTCCCGATGTGATGAACATCCTGTTTCCGTATGTCTTGTAGAAGTGCGAGGCCCACATCTGGTTCTGCCCGACCTCGGTGGTGACGATCGCGTCGTCAGGGAGGTTCTTGGACATCTCGTATATGACCTTCTGGGGCTTGATCGGGTCCGACCTGAGGTCATAGTCGCACGCGCACTCCTTGTTGAGCTGAACGATCTTCTCCTGCCAGGTCTTGGACTTCTTGCGCTGCTGCAGCCCCGCATTGAGCGCGTGGACGACCGTCCAGGCGTCCCCGACGAGGCCGACCCTCCCCTTGACGTTCTTGCCTATCTCGGACGAGTCGATGTCGACATGGACCACCTTCGTCTTCCTGCCGAACTCGCTCAGCTTGCCCGTGACCCTGTCGCTGAACCTGGTGCCTATCGCCAAGAGGACATCGCAGTTGTTGAGGGCGTAGTTGGCCACCTGCCGTCCATGCATGCCGCACACGCCGAGGACGAGCGGGTGGTTCTCGGGCACCGAGCCCTTGGCCATCAGCGTCGTCACGACGGGGGCCATGAGCATCTCCGCGAGCCTGGTGATGTCCGGACCGGCCCTGGACCATATCACCCCTCCCCCGACCAGTATCGTGGGTCTCTCGGCCTTCTCGAGCAGTTTGATCGCGTCGAGCAGCCCGGAGAGGTTCTTCCTCGGTTTGGGGACCCGGACCTCCTTGGCCATGTCCTCAGGGGTGATCTCCCCGGTGAGTATGTCGACTGGGATGTCCACGTGGACCGGGCCGTACCTTCCCGTCGTCGCGATGGTGAACGCCTTCCTCATCGTCTCGGGGAATGTCTTGGGGTCCGTGACCCTGAAGTTGTGCTTGGTGACAGGCATCATGAGGCTGAACGAGTCGGCCTCCTGGAACGCGTCGTTCCCGAGCACTCCAGTGGCGACCTGTCCAGTGATGGCGACCATGGGCGAGGAGTCCATGAATGCGGTGGCCACCCCCGTCACCAGGTTCGTCGCTCCGGGTCCCGAAGTCGCTATGCAGACACCGGCCTTCTTGGAGACCCTGCTGTAACCGTCCGCCATATGGCCGGCGCACTGTTCGTGCCTGACGAGTATGTGCCGTATGTCCGATTGCACCAGCTCGTCGTAGAAGGGTAAGAGGACGCCGCCTGGTATGCCGAACATCACCTCGACGTTCTGCTCCTCAAGCAGCTCCACGGCAGCCTTCGCACCCTTCATTCCATCATCTCCTCTCATCATTCACATCGCCCGCACGGCCATGCCTCCAGAGGTCATGTCGCCGTCACGGGCCGACGGTCCGCAGGACAAGAAGTACCTCTAGGGGCTGAAGAATGAGCTCCTGGTTGAGGTCCCCGGCGGACGGCCGCATCGGCCGCTGGAACGTAGCAACGACTATTAATATCTTGGCCGTCGAGGCCCAGAATCGGCGCAGGATGTCGAGAAGTGTACAGGGCTACACTCAGTGCTTCAGGTCCCTGCTGGTGAGCACCGCCACGAAGGTGTGGCTCTTCGAGTCCATGGCCGCGATGCCGGAGATCGCGACCGCCGAGGCTGGGAGCACATCCAATCCCTCCTCCTGCTTGACCGTCTTGGACATCTTCACCATGTCCTCGTCGGTGACCTCGGCCGCCGCCCCGTTGGAATCCATCATGGCTGCTATGGCCTCTTCGGGATCGGCGAGGAAGTTGCCCGAGAGTGGTTCATTGACCTCGGTTATCTGGAGGTCAGGGACATAGACCGGCGTCCGGGACTTCATCAGCACGGCCCTGACCGCCGAGTTGTTGTTCGCGCAGCCCAGGACCCTCGGCTTCATTCCCATCCCCCTGAAGCCCTGCCAGACACCCCCTATGACGGTGCCGTTCCCGACGGGCACGGAGATCCAGTCGGGCTGCCGGCCGAGCGATTGGGCTATCTCCCTCGAGATGAACGTGTACGAGTAGACGCCGAGCTCCCTGTTGGAGCCCCCAGGATTCGCGTTGTACCAGTGATTCCTGAGGGCATCCTCCGCGCAGACCTTCATAGTCGCCTCGTAATCGCCCTTCACGAGGCTGACCTTGCCCCCCATGGACTCGATCTCTGGCCGCCGGGGGGCGTGGAAATCGGCTGGGATGTAGATCTGGCACCTCATGTCGAGCTTCTCGCAGACATACGCAAGCGCAGCCCCGTAGTTGCTGCACGTCGTGGCGGCGAGTGTGTCAAGCCCCTTCTTCCTGGCATCGAGGGCCAGTAGCAGGGCCATCCGGTCCTTGTGGGTCCCGCTGGGGTTCTCCCCCTCCAGCTTGAGGTGCAGCCTCCTGACGCCGAGCCTCTTCTCGAGCCTCTGCGCCCTGGTGAGCGTGGTGTGCCCTATCCTCAGGGCCTTCATCTGCATCTCGAACTCGCGGATCAGCTCAAGCGGTATCAAATGCGTGACATCCCAGGAAAGGCGTTTGCGCGGGCGGCGCCGAGATACCCGGGCCGCCCGAATAAGTTTGTCCCTTGCGCGCATGCTCAGTCGAGGCCGTGCTCCTTGATGTCCTTGTCCGCCTTCTTGACGATGGACTCGAAGTCCTTGGCGACCTCTGACGGGACCTGCTGCACCTGGTGCTCCTTGAGGATCTTCTGGACCTTCTCACGGGCGCGGTCTATGACCGACTTCCTTCCGTCGGCCTCCCAGGTCTCCCCGGTGCGCCTGTCGGTGATCTCGGTCATGAAGTGCTCCTTGTTGAGCCACTGCATGGTGTGCCTCTCGCCGAGGAAGCTTCCTCCCGGGCCGACCTTCTTGATGAGGTCTACCGCCATGTGGTCGTCGTCGACCGTGACACCGGCGGCGAGCCTGGCCATGATCTTGACCATCTCGTTGTCGATGACCATCTGCTCGTATGAGAGCATGGTGACATCGTCGAGCAGCCCGAGGCCCGCGACCATGTCGCAGCCCGTGTAGAACTGCGGCAGGCCGCTGGACATCTTTTCGTAGCACGCCTGCGGGCCGGGGGTCTTCGCCGAGGTGACGATCCCGCCACACAGTATGGAGAACCCGTAGTGGTGCGCGATCTCGCCGGCGCCTGAGGATATCAGCGCCCTCTCGGGACCGCCGCCCGCCCAGGTCATGGTCCTCATGTCGAAGGCGGCTCCGCCCGTGCCGTACATGAACGGCGAGCCTGGTGCCGCGAGTTGGGCCATCGTGAGGCCTGCGAGGACCTCCGCGTTGTTGACTATGATCGACCCTGCCAATGTGACCGGGCCCGTGATGCCCGCCTGGGGCATGCCGTAGAATGATATCGGGACCCCTGCCCTTGCGAGCACGAGCGCGCCCTCAGTCGAACCTCCGTCAAGCTGGAGCGGCGAGAAGGGACAGTGCATCGAGGAGAAGATCGGCCTCCTCCTGAGCGCCTTCTCGTCGCCTGCCAAGGCAGCCCCCATCTCGACGAGCCACTTGGCTTCGCGCCTGTGGCTGGTCGTCTCGACCTGGACGTGCTTCTCGATGCTGGAGAGGGCGACCTTCAGGTCGACCACATGCCTGACATAGTCAGGGATGTCCTGGCAGCTGACGCATGGCCAGAATATGTGGGCGGAGTCGAGGGCGTTGGCGACCTTCCCGACCATCGCCAGGTCTTCCGAGGTGGACATCCTCCTCTTCCCGGTCTTGAAGTCCATCACGCTCGTCCCGTTGCCATCCGTGGTACAGTAAGTCCTGCGACCGTCAAGGACCACGTCGTACTTGGGGTTCCTTGCGCAGAGCGTGATGTTCTTCTTCGCCTTGTGTATCGCCTCTTCGACGAGGTTGCCCGGGATCTTCGCGCTGCTTGTCTTGTAGTCGACGGTGGACCCCGCGTCCTCGAGGAGCTTCAGGCACTCCTTGCTGAAGACCTTGATACCCGTGTTCTCAAGCACATCCAGCGTTCCCCAGTGCAACGACCTGAGGTCGTCCTTGTCGAACATCCGGAACGCGACTTTTCCCCTTGGAAAGCCTATCATTCAACCATTCCTCTTCACTCAAATGCGCCCTCGATGACCGCGGGTCGAGAGCTTCTGACTCCCCGTATCGCACGCGAGTATTTATTTCGCGCGCAGATGGGCGGGACATCGACTGCGTGCCCGATCGCGCGGGGCGTGGCGGCGTCGAACCGCGTCGCCTGCGCCTCCGACGAAAGTCTTTAAGTAGGAGACACATATCGACCGCCGCCCAGGCACACGGATGCGGGGGTAGCCAAGCCCGGTCAACGGCGCCAGATTGAGGGTCTGGTCTCGAAGGGGTCCCTGAGTTCGAATCTCAGCCCCCGCACCACCTTTTT
>JALOTO010000014.1 GCA_025457845.1 Thermoplasmata archaeon
CGGCCCGGCCATCACCGTGATCGATTCGGCCATATCCATGTTCGACTCCGACATACCGGCCCTGCCCGAGTACTCCTCGGACGGGAGGCCTGCGGGGAATCTGACCCTCACCGGGTCGTCCACCCTCCTGGCGGTCAACAGCCACATATCGGTGGACTTCGGGCCTGTTCTTGGTTACACGTCTTGGTTTGTTCACAATGTATTGGTGCTTGACGACTTGTCCAAGGCGTATCTGTATGGAACGTCCTTCGATGAATACGTGGGAAACCTGGCCGACAGGTCATCGGCTATCGAGGCGAGTGGCGCCATGGCGTCACCGGCATTGCCATCTGTGAAAGGAGCTGCGGACAACACTGGCGAGAATCTTGCCTACCTAGAGTCCCTCGACTCGATAACCTATGAGGTATCACCCCAAACTACCATGGAGATTGAGACATGGGACGTAGGCACTATATTGGATTCCATGCCAGTAAGTTCAGCGTCTATACTGGTAACCTATTCAGTCGCGTCCAACTACGTTGGCACCAATGCAGTCCAGTGGGCCGAAGACGGGGGAGTCTATTCGACCACAGGAATAGTGCCCGCAAGCGATGATCTCCCGAATACGGAAGCTATTTTCGAGATTCCACTTGCCTCAGTACCGACAGTTGGAGACGTTAGGACGCTTGATCTTCGCTTCGTGAACAACGGGGCTGCCGGAACTGGATCAGTTGAGTTCGACCGCGCCTGGATCCTATTCTCGATTGGCGGAAGCGCCTACATCTACAGATGGCTCAACACGACTATCGGAGATGAATATGGCGTCCCGATTCCAGGTGCAACAATCACTGCCACGTTCACTGGTGCAACTGAGTTTGAGGGTCAGGACGCACTGTACTACGTCCCTGGCGGAGTCACTTCCACCCCTCCATCTGAGGTCCTTGACTACCTAGGCGAGACTGCTGACTCTTATGCAACGACGAAGTCGGATGGCCGGGCAGTGATTCCGTTCCTGACCGATTTAGTTCTAAATACCTCTGCTTCCGAAGTACTGTTCGTGGGAGCTTACGAAGTAACCGGAAGTGCAACTATAGACTCTCTGCTGTATTCGTCATCCGAGACCTTTTCGTTCTCCGCCTACCCAGCCATGACGACTGGCGACCAGAGCGCTGACTTCACCGTCGAGCTCGTCGGCGTCGTAGCTGAGAGCCCCGACCTCGCCAGATGGCTGGTCGTCACGAGCGGCGAGCTAGTGTGACCTACTACCACGCCGGTGACGTGATCGTCGCTGGTGATGGCACACTCATCTTCAGGGACGCGGTGTTCCAGCTCGTACAGGACTTCGACAACCAGCGCACGGTATACGTCGATGGAGATGCCACGCTAAGGTTCGAGAACTCGGTCATCGACAGCGGCCTGGCCATCAGCTTCATTGTACAAGGCGCGGCCACGCTGGAGATCATCGGTTCCGAGATGACCGGAGTCAACATCGTCGCGAAGGAATCCGCCACTGTGATACTCGACGGATCGACGATGGATGGCACCATCACCACAAGCTGGGACTCGTTGGCGAGCATCGAGGTCTACGACACTGAGCTGACACAGGCGCCAATCCTGTCTGGCTCATCCGTCGGTCATTTCACCAACACCAGTGTCCCATCGATCACTGTTGAGGATTCCGCGGTCGCACTGATATACAGATGGATCCACGTGACTGTCTTCGACGGTGCTGGAAACCCGTTGCCATCGGCGACTGCGACAGCCAGGTTCCTCATCAACGGGACCTACTGGTCGTCTGCCACATCAGATTCGGCAGGCGTCGCCAGGGTCAACTCGCTCGGAACGATAATCACATCGTCCGGGTCCACCTTCGTCGGCAACTACAAGATCAATGTGACCTACGTCTACGACTCGGTCCCGTACTATGCGTCTGACGAGGTCGATGTGGGTGTCATGCCGTACACGGAGCCGCTGGGCATGAACGCGACCTACACCTCCCTGACCGTTGAGGATGCACTGCCCGATCTGTTCATAGACGTCGTCGGTGCAGTCACCACCGACCCGGTATCCCCCAGGAAGGGTGAGGACACAGTCGTCACCGCAACTGTCCAGAACATAGGCATCTCGTGGGCTTATGATGTGACGGTGGACTTCTTCGATGACGGGGTCCAATTCGGCCAGGCGATCGTTCCGCTGCTTGCCCCGGGCGAGACAGTAGATGTGACGGCAACCTGGAGCGCCGACTATCCGCTCTCGCCGAGCCAGCACAACATATCCGTCACGATTGACGCAATGGACAGCGTCCTGGAGCTCAACGATGAATTCGCTATCGGATACGTCTTCGTGACCGTCATGAGCCTGCCAGACCTCCAGCTGACATCCACGAACATATACACGGACCCGGCTGCACCTGTGATCGACACACCGTGCGACCTGATGGCGACCGTGTACAACCTGGGCGACACGCCTGCCTATGATGTCACCGTGGAGTTCTACAACGGCTCAGTCTCACCCGCGTCGCTGATAAACACGACGACCATCGGCCAGATACTGGTCGGCGGCTACGGTGTAGCCTCGGTTGTCTGGACTCCTGAGTCGGTCATGCAGCACACGATATTCGTAGTGGTCAACTACCCGGCCGAGTTCGAGGAGACCTCCTACACGAACAACAACGCGAGTGCCTCCATAGCGGTCTTCGACCACCCTGACCTGGTAATCCAGGGGATGAGCTTCTCCACCGGCGACCATGTCGGCGGAGGGATGCCGGTCGAGGTCCTGGCCCAGATAATCAACATTGAGCCGGCGACGGTGGTCGACCCGGTCGTCTACATGTATGTCGATTCGATGGCCAGCGACCCGTATGCGACCACGATCGTGTATGGCACAGTCACTTCGTCCACGACTTCGCTCATCGTGAGCTTCATCTACGACGCTCCGATAGTGGATGACGACACCGACGTGGAGATATTCCTCGTGGTCAACCCGGACCATGACCCCGTCGAACAGGACTACACGAACAACATGGTCTCCTCGACGATAACGGTCACCGACATCAGGCCAGACGTGGCCTTGTCCACCGGTGATGTCTACGTCCTCAAGGGTGCCACCGATGTGGTCAACGGGACCTTCGGCGACCAAGTGACGATATATGTCGAACTCTACAACCTCGGACCCACTGAGACTGGCGACATAACTGTCGAGGTCGGTATCAGCGGCGAGGGAGTGAACTACACCATATCCCTTGCCCTCACGAACGTGAGTGGCGCGACGGTCGTCAACGGCCACCAGACCGTGATGGTCTCGTGGACCGTCAACATCACGGAAGGCGGTCAGTACGCAATCTGGGCCATGGCGGACGTCTATGGGAACTGCTCGGAGCAGAGCGAGGTCAACAACTTCGCCTCGGCCGAGTTCGAGGTCCTCAACCTGGCCGTCGATATACTGGTATCTGTCTCCGACAGCGACCTGAAGGCCGGCGACTCTGTGGCGGTGACCGTTCAGATCACCCAGCAGGGCACTGGGGCGAACGTGATCGGCCTGCCGGGAGTTAACATCACTCTGCGCAACGAGGACGGCGATGTCGTCGCAGGACTGGCTGACGAGTTCACCACCAACGAGATGGGCGTCGTAACGGTAACCATCAACGTGCCGACAGGTCTGGAATCTGGCGAATACGTGGTCCGGGTCAGCGTCCTCGGCTACGACCAGGACTCGGCCCCCATAACGATCGGAGGGGTGACGGCGAGAGGCATCCCGCTCCTGGTCTGGATCATCGTGATCGGCGCCATAGTCGCGGTCGTCGCGGGCTTCACGATATACACCTATGTCTACGGCCTCGGCAAGATGGTCGAGTGCGGTGAGTGCGGTGCGTTCATACCGGCGGCGAGCAAGCGCTGCCCGAAGTGTGGCGTTGAGTTCGAGGTCGGCACGATGAAGTGCTCCGAGTGCGGGGCATGGGTGCCGGCGGAGTCCACCGAATGCCCGAACTGCGGCGTGAAGTTCGTCGGCGAGGAGCTGGGCGAGGAGGACTATCTCGAGAAGAAGAAGAAGGAATACGACGAGATGGTCTCCAAGTACCGCGAGCTCGCCAAGTCGGAGCTGGGCAAGAAGTTCAGCGACAAGAAGTTCGAGGAGTGGTGGAAGGGCCAGCCGACCTACATCACCTTCGACGACTGGCTGGCCAAGGAGGAGGAGAAGGCCAAGGAAGGCCCCGTCCCCTGCCCGGTCTGCGGATCGCTGAACCCGAAGGAGGCGACCGTCTGCCACAAGTGCGGGACGGTCTTCACGGGCGACAAGGAGGCCCCTCCGAGGTCACCGCCCCAGATACCGCCGGTCCAGCCGTCACTGGTGACGGAGGGCGCGCCGCCTGAGAGCGCCCCGTCGGATGTGCCACAGGCTGCTCCCGGAACCGCCCCGAGGATGGTCATCAGGAGGCCCATCGACCGCAAGGTCGTGCCGAAGAAGATCATCAAGACGCCCACGAACGGTGAGGGCGGCGAGCAGAACGAGGGCGGCCAGTAGGGTCGACCAGGTCTGCGGGCAACGGGCAAACCCCTTCAAACCACCTGTTTTTCATCCTTTCCTCCCCCCCAGCGGATGCCTTTGTCATGCTTCCGCGAGGGCGCGGGGACGGCAATGGCCCGGGGCCGCGCCGGCCGCGGAGGGCAGGGCCGGGCGATGCATGGCGACGCCTATCCCGTGAGTGATGAGAACCTGGAAGGTGATGCGCGACCTGTCGTCCTTCAAACCGGTGGCGGGGGCAGGCCCGCGCCCTCTGCCAGCTTCGCCCGGACCTCCTTCATGACCTTCTCGGGGTCCTTGTAGTAGGCGGAGATGATCGTGGCGACCTTCCTGTGGTTGTCGATGCTGACCTTCTTCATGTACTCGAGGATGTCGACCCTGCGCTTGATCTCCCGCTCCATCTCCCTCGGGGTCCAGTTGCGGGCCATCCTCACCTTCTCGTAGACATAGCTGTGGCCGCTGTAGTTGAAGGTGTCATCGGCCGGGTTCCACGTGTAGACGGAGTTGGTGATGAGCTCGTTGGTCTCGGGGTCGATGCCGACGATCTCCGTGAGGGACTTGACGCGCCTGGTCATCTTGGTGCCGACCTTGACCTGGGCCTGCAGGAGGACCATGTTCAGCGCGGTGATGAGGGCCCTGGGCAGGTTGATCGGGTCGTTCTCCATCCTGTGTACCATCGCCTGGACGTCCTCCGCGTGGAACGTGGAGTAGCAGGTCTTGCCGGTGGCCATCGCCTGGAAGACGACGTACGCCTCCTTGCCTCTGACCTCACCGACCATCAGGTACTGGGGCCTCTGCCTCATGGCGGCCGTGAGCAGGTCGAACATGTCTATCTCGCCGCTCGCCCTGCCCGTGATGGCGCTCTTCCCGCCGAACCCCTCCCTGGTAAGCCCAGGGACCCAGTTCTCGTGCGGGAGGTTCAGCTCCCTGGTGTCCTCTATCGAGACGATCTTCATCTGAGGAGGTATGAACAGCAGGACCGCGTTCAGCGTGGTGGTCTTCCCGCTCGCGGTGCCGCCGCAGACGAGCATCGACTGGCCGTGCTCTATCCCTATCCAGAGGTAGGCCATCATCTCGGTGCTCATGGTCTTGAACTTGAGCAGGTCCAGGGGCGTGAAGGGGTTCTCCTTGAACCGCCTTATGGTGAACGAGCTGCCCCTCTTGGTCACGTGCTTCCCGAGGGTCGCCTGCAACCTCGAGCCGTCGGGGATCGTCGCGTCGAGCAGCGGGCTGGCGACGGATATGTGCTTGCCGCACTTCTGGGCGAGCCAGACGACGAACCCGTCCAGCTCCACCTCGGACGTGAACCTCAGGTTGGACCTTATCGAACCATACTTCCTGTGATATATGTAGAGGGGGACGTCGACTCCGTCGCACGAGCAGTCCTCGACGTTCGGGTCGGTCATCATGGCGTCGATGTAGCTGTACCCGACGAAGTCCCTCAGGAGGTAGTACATCACCCGCTCCTTGGAGATCGGGTTGAGCGTTATGGCCAGCTCGGACATGAGGTTCTCTATGATCCGCCTGAGGTACTTCTCCTTGTCAGCGGCGAGCTCCTCGGTCATGTGCTCGACGCGCGCGATCAGGGTCTCCTTGAGCAGGGCGAGCACGTCCTTCTCGTCGTCGCTGAGCTTCGGCTCGATGACCTCATACAGGTACTCGTTGGCCTTGTTGTCGTACTTGATCCTGACATAGGAGTAGTTCTTCTTCACGGGGAGGATCTCGACCTCGTCGACGTTCTCCTCCATGAGCTTCGGGATCTCGGTGATCTGGGTGGGATCGAGCCTGGCCGTGGTCGAGGAGACCAGGATCCTGGTCGGCCTCGGCCTCAGCTTCATGAGGAGCCCGAAGTAGGCGGCCATGAACCCGGGGCCCTTGCCCTTCGGCTCGTCGTCCTTCTCCGTCACCGCCTCGGCCTTCTCGTGGACTGTCTCGGTCATGGGATCACGCAAACAACAACCTGAGCATTACGAACCCGGCCAGCAGCATGATGAAGCTGTGCCTCATCCCTATCGGGATGCTCCCCTTCTGGATGACGCCCGCGAGGATTCCGTCGCCTATCGCGTGCACCACCACGGAGAGCAGGAACACGAACGACACATCAGCGATCACCGACACCTGGATGTTCACACCTGGTATCTCGGCTAGCCCCTGCTCCGCCGCCGCCTCGCTGACCGTGCGCCCAGCCTCCTCCATCTTGGGGAGGAACTGTATCTGGAGGATCAGGATGGTGGCGATGAACACGAAGAACGAGATGTAGACGACCATGACGTAGGTGGACATCGTGACGTTCCTCTCCTCCTGCGTCAGGATGGATTCCTTGGCGTCGTGGGACACCATGCTGAGGACGTCGGCCACGTTGCCGCCCGCGTCGTTCGCCTTCCTGATGATCGAGGACATCCTGGTCACCAGCGGGGTCTTGACCCTCTCCGCGAAGAGCCTTATGGCCTCTGAGGCGGGGACGCCCCACTCGATCTGGGCGGCCATCTTCTTGATCTCAGGGGTGAGCCGGCCGTACCTGCCGGTCGAGGCCACGACTATGGCGTCGGCCAGGGTCATGCCGAACCTGCCTGCCTCCGCGACATCCCTGAGGAAGTCGGGAAGCCTCGTCTCTATCTCGCCGGTGTGCCTCTCCTTGGCGCTCATGTAGAACCCGAGCGGTCCGAGGAAGGCCAGCATCGCGAATATCACCCAGTCCACTGGTTCGAGCGGGAGAGGCAGGCTGCCGAGGTTGTCGAGGAATGCGAGGAAGATGCACAGGGCGGCGATGCCTGCCGAGGCGCCAAGCAGGGTCTTGGTGAGGTCGGCCGCTTCGGTGGCCAGTATCCTCTTGAGGGCCTTGTCCCTCTCCTTCTGGGTCATGGCCTTGCTTGACTCCTCCATCAGATCGCACTCTCCTTGGACATGTTCCAGATGACGAAGACGAAGCCGAACTGCGAGATGGGGATCATGCCCAGGACCACCATGTAGAGCAGGAGGACCATGGAGTCAGGGTCCCCGCCGCCGACGATCGCCATGATGGCCATTATGAGCACGAGGAACAGGGGGAACGCGACCACGACTGTGACGAACGACTCGGCCAGCATCCCGAGGGTCTCCATCTGCGCCTTGAGGGCCAGCTTGTTCTCCTTCTGGTACTCCTCGGCCTTGAGCAGGAAGTACGGCTTGAGCTGCCCTCCCGAGGTCGAGGTCGTGATGACGCCCTGCAGGAAGTCCTGGAACTTGGCCGAGGGCGATCTCTTCGCGGCCTTCTTGATGGCGGTGAGTATGTCGGAACCCAGGAGTTCCGTGTCCCTGGTGATCCAGGCAGCCTCCGCGGCTATCTCGCCATAGATGCGCTGCCTCGAGAGTTCCTTGAATATGACATCGATGTTGACATCCGCCGACGCCATGGCCGATATGAAGCTCATGGCTGCCGCGATGCGGCGGTCTATGTCCTTGCCACGTGACTTCGCCTTGGACGAGGGCGAGCCCAGCAGGATGAAGTACCCCATGAGGGGCAGCATGAATATCGCCGCGGCGGCTATGAGGACCCTCAGGACCATCCCGACGCCGAGGAACCCGAACAGGACCAGGCCCACGCCTACACCGATGCCCACGCCGATCACGGCCGCGATGATGGTGCTCATGAGGACGTACGCGTAGTACTCCTCGGGCCTGATCTTCATGTGCGCTTTGAGCAGGGACTGTGCGCTTTGAGCAGGGACTCGTCGAGCTGCTGGTTGTTCGACGCCTTCTCGGTGGCGTACCTTCCCATTATCCTCCAGCAGAAGTCCTGGTACGGGGAGAGCTTGATGTAGTCGGGGATGGCGCCCTTGGGCATCTTCACCGTGTGCGGGCCGAGCGCCTCACCGGCCTGCGAGACCTTGGTCTTGAGGTACTGGGCCTGCTTGGCCGAGTCCACGCGCTTGAACAGGTCGGAGACCTCAGGCATCCACCGCACCTCCCACCTTTGTGACCGGGCGCATGTCCGCGCGCGGGGCGGCGTGCATGGCCTGCATCTCCTTGCGGGCGCGCTCGGCGGTGACCTTCGGGTCCTTGTAGTACTGCCTGATCAGGCCCCAGATGTCGTTGTGGTCCTGCATGTCCTTGGCGACCATGTACTTGACGATGTCCACGCGGCGCTCGAACTCCTGCATGAGCTCCTCGTGGGTCAGGTTCTTCATCTCCATGATCTTGTCGAACAGGAAGCTGTGACCCTTGAACACGAACTTGTCAGTGCCCTGGTCCCACTCGTAGACCGTGTTGCTGATGAGCTCGTTGGTCTCGGGCTCGAACCCGACGATCTCGATGAGGTGCTTGATGCGCCTGACCATGTCCATCCCGACCCTGGCATGGGTCTGGATGATCACGTTCCTCAGTGCCGTGAGCAGTATCCTGGGACAGTTGATGGGCGGGTTCTCGAGCCTGTTGACCATGCCCTTGACCGAGTCGGCGTGCATCGTCGAGTAGGTCGTGTGGCCGGTGGCCATCGCCTGGAACATGGTGTAGGTCTCCTTGCCCCTGACCTCACCGACTATGATGTAGTTGGGCCTCTGCCTGAGGGCCGCCCTGACGAGGTCGTACATGTCTATCTCTCCGGCCGCCTTGCCGTCCGGACCGCGCTCGCCGCTGCCGGACCTCGTCGCGCCGGGGATCCAGTTCTCGTGAGGCAGGTTGATCTCCCTCGTGTCCTCCATGGTGATGACCTTGGCGGCCGGGGGTATGAAAAGGGATATCGCGTTCAGCGTCGCGGTCTTCCCGCTCGCTGTGCCACCGCATATGATCGCGCTCTCGCCGTGCTCCACGCTCAGCCACAGGTATGCGACGATCTCGGGGTTCGCGGTGCCGTACTTGATGAGCTCGACCGGTGTGAATGGCTTCTCCTTGAACCGTCTGATCGTGAAGGAAGCCCCTCTGGTCGTGACCTCCCTCGCGTAGGTGGCCTGGACACGGTGTCCTTCGGGGGTGGTGCCGTCGAGGATCGGGTTCGAGACGCTGAGCTGCTTCCCGCACCTCTGACCGAGGCTGATGACGAAGGAATTGAGGTCGTTCTCATCGGCGAACGAGATGTTGGTCTTGATGCTCTCGAACTTGTTGTGGAACACGAACAGGGGGATGCCGACGCCGTCGCACGAGACGTCCTCGATGTGACCGTCGTTCATCAGGGTGTCTATCGGGCCGTATCCGACGAAGTCCCTCGTGATGAAGTACTTCATCTTGTCCTCGGAGATGGGTTCGATCCGGATGCCCCTGGACTTGATGTAGCTGTCGACGCTCTTCTCGAGGTAGCTCTTCTTGTTCATCACGTCGAGCTTCTCCCACTCGTAGTCCAGCGTCTTCTCGAAGGTCATCTTGATCGACCCGAGAAGCTCCTCCTCCTCCTCGGTCAGCTTCGGTTCGATCACGCTCAGGAGGTAGTCGCTCGTCCCGGTGTTGTACGTGGCCCTGATGTAGCTGAAGGGTTCGACGACCCCGTAGAACCCGATCTCCTGGATGTTCGGGTCGGTTATGGGCGGGACCTCGGTGTAGATGGAGCCCCTGCCGTGCTTCCACTGTCGTCTCCTGGCAGCCGCACCCTTGGCCTGCTTGACCTTGACGGGGTCCTTCTTGAGCTTGCTGAGCGCCCTGAGGTAACCGGTCATGAACGAGCCCCCGGACTGGCGCTTCCCGCGCGGGGTCGGGGCCTCCTGCTTCGGCCTGGCCTCTGTCTCCGCCATCATCTCACCTCAGGATCCTCCCATCTCGCCGATGGACATCTGGATGGTAGCGCGGCTGTGGTCGAGCACGTTGACCTCGTGTATCGTGACTGTCACCGTGTAGTAGTCGGTCATCCATCCGCTGACCGAGGTCTTCACCTTGGTGACCGTGAAATCAGTATCGTATGTGAGGTCGGCCAGCGAGGCGTTGAGCTGTTTCTTGAAGTAGTTCTCCCAGGCCGAGCCGTGCTGGGTCACGATGCTGAAGACCAGGTCCGTCCCAGCGCTGGAGTTGTAGGCCGTCGTGGATGCGTAGAGGAGGTCGGCGTTGACGCCCTTCGACCCCATGCCCCCGATGGTCTTGTTGATGCCGAGGAGGTCGACCTGTGTGATCTTCACGACGCGGGAGATCGAAGTCCCGCTGACATAGTTGTTCACGCTGAACTGCGGACCGGCGATAATGAATTCACCGTTGGACTGGTTGAGGACGACCGCGCCTGCCTCGTATATCAGCGTCTGCTCCACGTAATACCTGTTGGGGCAGTAGAGTTCCAGGTACCCTCCGGCGGACCCGTCGGTCGATGGGCTGACCGTGTACTCATCAGAGGCGTAAGTGACGTTGAACCATGGATAGTTGTCCAGGCTGGCCGGCACGTACGAGAGTATCCCGGCCGTGGCTGCGGCGAATACCGGTATGCCCTCCGAGCTCAGCGTGACCGCGGCGAATATGGGGGCCGGCGCTAGGAGCTCGTTGGCGTAGTCGACGATGACGCCATCGATCTGCGCCTTCAGGGCCGCGAACTCCTGGATCGCGTCGGACATGTGGGCGCTCTCGTTGTCGCTCATCCAGACAGGCACGAACTGGTTAGTGAACATCCCCATAAAAGTGAGGAACACCATCAACGTCATGATGGTCCCGACCGTCGCGGCGACACCCTCGTCGTCCCACCGGCGGGATTTCTTGATCCTCGGGAGGCCGTGCGTTGTCGAGTTTCTAGAGTACGCTAATCGAAGCGGAAACCAATCCATCCTACCACCGAAATGGGGGTGCTGAAGCAACCTAATCAGCACCTAGTACGTATTTAAGCGTGTCGTTTCTGGTATCGAGCCAAAGACGCCTTCTGGAAGCGCCGTCGGAGCGAGGATTCGAGACCATCGCCGCGCCCGGCGGCGCGGGAGGGATCCGCGATTGTCTTCGGTGCGTAGGGTCGGTCCGAGTCGCCGCCGCTGCGAGCCCGCGAACGTTTAATATGGAGTTACGCCTAACGCCCCTCTGCCCAGCGTGCCGTGGTAACTCAGCTGGGAGAGTGCAAGACTGAAGATCTTGAAGTCGCTGGTTCAAGTCCGGCCCACGGCACCATCCTCCTGGCCCGCTTTCTGTCACCTCCGCATGGTCAGGGCCATCCTCAGATAGATTAATGTCAGGGGACGCGGTTGGAGCGAACCACCTGGGGAGTGAACCTGTGCCTGTCAAGTCCTTTGAGATGGTGTCCATCGATGCGAAGCGTTTTTCGAAGAAGGGCGAGAGGATGCCTCAGCTCAGGGTCGAGCAGAACACGACCGTCACGAACATCTCCGCAATCTCCGCCAAGGAGGCGCAGATCGACTTCAGGTTCATAATCAGCTACGCCACGATGGGCATGATCAACATCGACGGGAGGATCGTCTGGGAGGGCGAGCCAGGGACGATAGTGGAGCAGTGGTCGAAGACCAAGAAGCTCCCCAACGACGTCACGGGGATGATCATCGGCACGATCTTCACCAACTGCCTGCCCATCGCCGTCATGATAGCCAAGGAGGTAGCGCTCCCGATGCCGATCCCGCCGCCCCAGGTGCAGATGCCTAAGGAAACCAGGCCGCCCGGTGCGAAGGACCACAAGTCGTCGATGGAAGTCGCCTGAGCCGGCCCGCGCCTACCTTATGTGGTCGAGCGAGAAGGAGCCGATGCTGACGGAGCTCTTCGTCGCGCTGTAGCGGATGAAGGCCCTCGACTGCACGTCGCTTATCCCCTTGATGGACAGGAACGTGTTCAGGTTCTCGATCTTGAACTCGATCATCCCGTCCATGAGAGAGCCGAGCATCTGTATCTCCTGCTCGCCGTGGACCCCCTTCTCGATGGTGAACATCGAGACCGCCCTGTCCCTCTTCCTCCTTCCCGCTATCGGGCTCAGGAACCTGAAGGCCGTGTTCGGGTCCAGGTATGCTATGAGGGTGGATATCGACCTGAAGCCCACCCTGTAGTACTCGTGCTTCGACTTGAAGTCCTTCGCGACCTTCTCGATCGCCTTGGCGAGACCTTCGTAGTCGGTGGGGGAATCGACGTAGTCGGTGTACTCGTCCTGTGAGTCGTCGCCCATGCTCCTCGAGTATGAGTCGATGTACCTGACGAGCCCGCGCTTCTCGTACTCCTCGTACGCGGGGATGACGAAAGCCATCTCCTCCCTGATCTCCTTGGAGGACTTCTCGGTGACTATCCACATCGCGGGGACGCCCTTCTTCAGCCCATCCGCGATGAATGCGCTGACGAGGACCTCCTTGCCGGCGAATGGCGGTCCATAGATCATGACGTTGGATCCGAACGGGATGCCGCCCAGGAGCAGGTCGTCCAGCCTTGACGTGCCGGTCTTGACCTTCTCCTGCTTGATCTCGAGGACGCGGTCCGCCTCGCGCTTGTCGATCTCCTCGCCAATGAGGCCCTGCTCGCGCGTCCTGAGCTCCTCCTCCTTGGCGGCGAGGTACTTCTCCTTGGAGCGGACCTCCTCCTCCTTGGCCGTGACCTCGGCCTGGAGCTCCTCGAGGCGCTTCTTCAGGGTGATCTCGTCCATGGAGGTCATCTCCGCCTTCTGCTGGGTGACCTGCTTGAGCTCTTCCTGGAGGAGCTTCTCCCTGAACATCAGGTCCTCCTCGCGCCTGAGCATCTCCGCCTCCTTGTACGCCAGAGGCTCCTTGAGTTTCCTGAAGTCCTCCTCGCGTATCCTGGCGTCTTCCTTGAGCTTCTCGATCTCCTGCTGACGGAGCATCAGGGTCCGCTCTAGCGTCTGCGCGTCCTCTAGCTTCCTCTTTATCGTCGGGTCGAGCATGCCCGAGGAGCCGGCGGAGGCCTTGATCATCTCCTCCCTGTGCTTGTACTCGACCTCCACGGTGGAGAGCTTGGTCTCCAGCTCGTGGATCCGGTCGGCATACTCCTGCTCCTTCTTCGAGTACTCCTCGGTCTGCTCGATCATCTTGTCCTGGACCTTGGACGTGACCTTGCTGCCCTCGACGAAGCTCACTATGCCGTCCTTGAGGGTCTCCTCCTTGGCCATCAGCTGACGCTCCATCGCCTCCATGCGCGCTCCCCTCTCCGCGAGGGTCGCCTCGATGGTCGCCAGCTCCTTGGCGTCGGGCGGGAGCTCGGAGATGTTCTGCTCTAGCCTCTCCTTGAGGACCTTGATGATCTCGTCCTGCTCCATTATCTGGAGTTCGAGTTTCTCCCTGCGGGCCATCTCCGAGGCCAGCCTGTCGGCGAGGTTGTCCGCCTCAGCCTCGGCCCCTGCCCCCTGTTGGCCCTTGATGAACTTGATCACTGCGATGCTGCCCCTCTTGACGTTGTCGAGCTCCTCGCCGAGGGCGGCGTTGGCCTTCTTCTCCGCGTCCAGCTCCGCCTTCGTCCGGGCCAGCTCCTCGACAGTGGCCTGAGCGTCGAAGCCGCCCGAGTCGATCAGGCCGATCTTCTCCCTCAGTGTCTCGCGGAGCTGGATGAGCTCCGCCTCCTTCTCGAGGAGCTCCTGTGGGGGTGCCGCGGGCGCTCCTGCGCGCCTGGACGCGGGTTCGTCGAGCCAGGAGTCCAGGCCGTCCTCGCTCCCGGCGAGCCACTTGGCCAGCGAATCGCTGTGGCCCGGCTCGCTGCGCTCGGTCGCGCTGGCCGCCTCCGGGGCCTTCTCCTCGCCCGAGAGCCAGCTGGACAGCCCGTCCTCCTCCCCAGACAGCCAGTCCGCGAGGCCGGCCCCGTCCGCTCCGTCGACGGACCGCGCCCCCTTGATTATCTTGGTGGCCAGCTTCTCGCCGATGCCCTTGATGCTCGCGAGGTCCTCGGCCTTCGCTTCCTGGATGTCCTTGACGCTCTTGTAGCCGGCCTCCCTCAGTATCTCGGCCTTCGCCTGCCCGACGCCAGGTATAGCGGTCAGTTCGTCGGTGCCTCCTGCCTCGGCCTTCGGGCTCTGGACGGCACCGCTAGCGCTGGATGAGAGGACGTTGTAGCAGTTCTCGCACTTCTCCGTGCCCGACGGCGACTCGTGGCCGCAAATGGGGCAGACAATCCCTCCGGTCTGGCGCTTCTCGTCCTTTGGCATCCGGGCTCTCCACAAACCTTGAGACAAACCACCTGATCTCTTCATGAGGGGGTGCTCGTCATCCGGGGCGGTCAGATACCGCCGGTCCGGGTCGCGAGCATCGAGGCCAGTCTTGTCGGTCTAAATAGCCTTAACGGGATATTTAAATCCTCGCGAAACACAGAAGAACCTCGTCCCAGAACCCCGCCCCTCCCCCCCGTCACCCGCTCTCCCGCGTGCGAGCCAGTCCGCGCGCGCGTGGAAACCAAAAGGACATTATCCCGCCCAGTCATACCATCGTCGCCACCATGGTCGATGAGAAGAAGGCCAAGAAGGAACGGCCCGAGCGGGTGGGCGTGTACGTCTGTCACTGCGGCACCAACATCGCCGGGACCGTCGACTGCAAATCGGTAACGGAATACGCGAAGGGCATAGACGATGTCGTCGTTGCTAGGGACAACGTCTACACCTGTTCTGAGCCCGGTCAGAACCAGATAGCCGAGGATATCAAGAACCTCCATCTCACGAAGGTCGTCGTCGCCTCCTGTTCCCCGAAGATGCACGAGAAGACCTTCAGGAAGACGGTCAGCGACGCCGGCCTCAACCCCTACAACCTCGAGATGGTCAACCTGAGGGAGCAGTGCTCCTGGGTCCACAAGGACAAGGCCGAGGCCACGAAGAAGGCGAAGGACCTTGTCCGCGGAGGGATCAGGAGGGCTTCCGAGCTCGAGGACCTGTTCCCCAAGGAGGTCGAGGTCAGCAAGGAGGCGCTGGTCATCGGCGGCGGGATCGCCGGGATATCCGCCGCCCTCCAGCTGGCCAGCTCTGGGTACAAGGTGCATCTCGTGGAGCGCAGGTTCAGCATCGGCGGGAGGATGGCCCAGCTGAGCAAGACCTTCCCGACGCTGGACTGCGCCCCGTGTATCCTCAGTCCGAGGATGGTCGAGGTCGCGGCCCACCCCAACGTCACTCTCTACTCGGGCAGCGAGGTCATCGGCGTCACTGGAGCTCCCGGCAACTACAAGGTCAGTGTCAAGGTCCGGCCGAGGGGCGTCGACCCGAAGAAATGCATCGGCTGCGCCAAGTGCGAGAAGGTCTGCCCCGCCAAGGTCCCCAACGAGTTCGAGGAGTGCCTCTACGAGCGCAAGGCGATCCACAAGCCGTTCCCCCAGGCCGTCCCAGCGTCGTATGTCATCGATTTCGACAGCTGCAAGGAGTGCGGCGCGTGCGCCAAGGTCTGCTCAGCCAAGGCGATAGACCTAGAGGACAAGGGAAGGACCGTGGAACTCGAGGTGGGCGCGATAATCGTCGCCGCGGGCTTCGACACGTTCGACGTGAAGAAGCTCAAGGAGTACGACACCTCGCTACCAGACGTCATAACGGCCACCCAGATGGAGCGCCTCATGATCAACGAGTGCGGGGCGGGTATGGTCCTCAAGAGGAAGGCCGACGGCAACCGCGTGAAGAAGGTGGCCTTCGTCCTCTGCGCCGGCTCGCGAACGAGGAAGACCGGCGTCCCGTACTGCAGCAAGGTCTGCTGCAACTATGCGATAAAGCAGGCGGTCATCCTCAGGAAGACCTTCCCGTACATGCAGGTCTACGTGTACTACATCGACATCAGGTCCGCCGGCCGCGGGTTCGAGGAGTTCTACGCGCGGTCGATGGAGGAGTTCGGCGTCAGGTACATCCACGGAAAGGTCGCGGACATCCAGAAGGGCAGGGGCGGGATACTGGTCCGCGCCGAGGACATAACGCTGGGCGAGATAATCGAGACCGAGTACGACATGGTCGTGCTGTGCCCTGCAATGCTCCCATCGGACGGGACGGAGCCTCTGGCCAGGATGCTCAAGGTCCCTCTGGGCGAGGACGGGTTCATCTCGGAGAAGCATCCGAAGCTCGACCCGGTGTCGACCCACCGGACCGGCGTGTTCGCGGCAGGCGCCGTGCTCGGCCCGCGAGACGTACGGGACAGCGTCGTGGACGGGAGGGGCACCGCAGCGCATGTCATCGAGTTCCTGGGGTCGGGCAGGATGTCGATCGACCCAGCCAAGGCGTTCATCGTCGATGCTGGGAGGTGCATACAATGCAAGGCATGCGAGGTGGTCTGCCCTGTGCGGGCGATCGCCGTCTCCGACCTCCCGCAGATAGACCAGATCGCGTGCATCGGCTGCGGTGCCTGCGTCTCCGAGTGCCCGACCCGGGTCTTCGACCTCGCTCATTACACTGACACCCAGGTGAGGGCCGAGGTCGAGGGGCTGCTCTCCGGCGAGGGCGACGACGTCAGGGTGATAGGCTTCTTCGGCGACGTGCTCGCGTACGTCGCCGCGGACACTGCTGGTACGGCCAGGATGGAGTATCCAGCGGCCATAAGGATGATGCGCGTTCCATCGGCGGCGCGCGTCGCGAGGCGCGAGATCCTAGAGGCGTTCGCCATGGGCGCCGACGGAGTCATGCTCTCTGACGAGGAGGGCGGGGAGATCGGGCACATCGTCGAGGGGCGCATCAAGGCGCTCGGCCCCGAGCTCGATTCCCTCGGCATAGGCAAGGAGCGCCTGACTTTCGTCCCGATGCTTCTGCCAATCTACAAGGTCCTCCCCAAGATGATCGACACCTTCGACAAGAAGGTCCGGCAGATGGGCAGGGTCCCGAAGGAGGCGAGGGAGCGCGCCCTCGCGGCGTCCAAGGTGCAGAGCGAGCCCGTCTTCAGGCCGAAATGAGTGCGGTATTTTCGCGCGCGACAGCTGCACGCCAGCATGCCCGCGCGTGCAGGCGCATGTGGCCCGGTCCCCGTGTAAATGTATTTATATCCTCAGGTCCAATAAGAACGATGTCCCACACTGGCAGGGACGAGTGATAGGGTCCATGCAGAAGCGCATCATCGTCAAGATCAAGCGGGACGGGACGGAGCTCAGCCTCCGCGAGGTCCTCGACAAGATCAAGGAGCTGCAGGACCAACTCCCTGACGAGGACGTCTTCTTCGACGGCGACGAGTACGCGATATGCGCGAGGCCGCGACAGGCCTCCCCGTGACCTCCCGCGGATGGGTGTTATCATGCCGGGTCGGGTGACGATAGGCCTCTACAACTCATATGACCCCGTCAAGTTCCGCGAGGCGCACAGACGGGTACTCGCGCGGGCCGGTCCTCTGGCCCTGGCGTTCGACTGCAACCTCGCGACGTTCGGGTTCCCCTACGACAAGGAGCTCGGCACGCCGTCGGAGATCGCGGAATGGGTCTCGACGACCACATCGATCGGCGAAGAGGGCGCCTACCTCGTGGAGCTCGCCGGCAAGGGCCGGTTCTCATGTTTCGAGTATCCCAAGAAGGGGTTCCCGCCTCAGCTCGGCGAGGTCGTCGTCACTACCAGAAAACCGGTCCAGGGTTGCTCCGTCTCGACCCAGGACATCCGCTCGCTCGTGAAGTCGGGGAGGTCGGTCGTCCTCGTCTTCGGCCTCGGCCCCCACGGCCTCCCGAAGGAGGTCTTCGAGATGGCGAGGAAGCATCTCGACATAACCGGGCGCGGTTACTCGCTGGAGACATGCACGGCCCTCGGGGCCGTCGTCGGCTCGATGATGGGCCGTTGAGGGTTCAGTACCTGTCGTAGCTGAGGCCCATCGACGGGACGATGACCCTACCGCCCTTGGCCGCATGCCCGACGACCTTCGCGCCCTTGCCCGCCGCCTTCACGACCTCGTCAGCCTCGTCGTCCGGGACCACCATGGCGAAACCCATGCCCATGTTGAAGGTCTGGTACATCTCCCTGTCGGAGACCTGTCCCAGGTCCTGCATCACCTTGAAGATGGGATTCGGCGCGATCGGGTCCTCTATGACGAAGCCGACCCCGTCCCTGAGCCTGATGAGGTTCCTGAGGCCGCCGCCGGTGATGTTCGCCATGCCGTGCACGTCGTACTCCTCCAGGATCCCGAGCACCTGCTTCACGTAGATGGTCGTCGGGGTCAGGAGCTCCATCCCCACGGTCCTCTTGAGCCCCTTCGCGCGCTCGTCGTAGCCGACCCCCTTCGCCTCGAAGATCCTCCTGGCGAGCGAGAGCCCGTTCGAGTGGACCCCGGACGCGGGGAGGGCGATGAGCGCGTCGCCAGGGCGCACCGCCTTTCCGGTGATGATGTGCTTCTTCTCGACCATCCCCAGGCACGTCCCGGCCAGGTCGAACCCCCGGACGAGCTCCGGCAGGACGGCGATCTCGCCGCCCACTATGGTCATGTTCGACTGCCTCGCCCCCTCCTCCAGGCCCTTGCCGACCTCTGAGGTGACCTTCTCGTCCGGCCTGTCGATGGCGATGTAGTCGACGAAGGCTATCGGCTCCGCCCCGACGCAGATCGTGTCGTTCACGTTCATCGCGATGCAGTCGATGCCGACGGTGTCCCACTTCCTGAGCGCGTCAGCGATGAGGAGCTTGGTACCGACCCCGTCGGTGCAGAGGGTCAGGGCATGGTCCCCGAAGTCGATCAGCCCGGTGAAGTGCCCTGGCAGGTCGACGGGCCTGCCCACGCCCTTCCTCTTGAACTTGAGATGGCCGACGAGCGCCGCGATGCTCTTCGACTTCCTGTCGATGTCGACCCCTGCTTTGGCGTAGGTCATACCCTCTGGCATCTGGAATCCTTCCCTTGGATGGGCGATTGCATACTCCACCTATACCTTTTGCCGTCGGTGGCAGGAAACAATATATGGCCGGTCAGCGGAATGCCCCGGCCGTGACTAGGCAGTGGAGGGCCGACCGGAAGAGGGACAAGTACTACCGATTGGCCAAGCGCGAGCACTACCGGAGCCGCGCGGTCTACAAGCTGAAGCAGATCGACTACAGGTACGACCTCATACGCCCAGGGGACACGATAGTCGACCTCGGGGCCTCGCCCGGCGGCTGGTCCCAGGTCGCGGTGGAGCTCGGCGGTGCCGAGTCCAAGGTCTTCGCGCTGGACCTCGACAGGTTCGTCCCCATAGAGGGCGTGACATTCATCAAGGGCGACATCAGGGATGCCGAGATCGCCGAGAGGCTCATGTCTCTCGTGCCGGACGGCGTGGACGTCGTCCTCTCGGACATGGCGCCGAACATCAGCGGCAACTACTCGTACGACCACGCGAGGTCCATCGAGCTGTGCGAGCACGCGCTCGCCTTCGCCTCCAAGGTCCTGTGCGACGGAGGCAACTTCGTCGCGAAGATGTTCTCGGGGGACATGAGCAACGGGTTCGTCAGGCGGGTCGGCCACATGTTCTACGAGGTCCACGTCCACAGGCCGAGGGCGACCCGCGAGCAGAGCTCGGAGGAGTACGTCATCGGCCTCGAGTTCACGGGCCTGCGGCGCGGCAGACGCTAGTCCCAGAAACGCTTCGTCCGCGCGTAGTTGACCTCGGCCTCGAGCACGTCCCTGAGGAACTCGTCCTCTTCTATGTGGTACCTGGCCAGTATTCTGGCCGCGGTGTCGGGTCCCACGCCCCTTCCGACGAGGGCGAGGACGGCCCGCTTGCCGTGGGCCATCACGAGGTTCGCGTTCTTGTAGATCCGCTTGAGGACCTTCCTCTGCTCTTCGTCCGAGGCCCCCTTCTTCAGGACCTGCAGGTCGGTCCTGGCGTACGGCTGGATCGCCGCGACCAGGACGCCGTCGCACTTGGGGCATCTTATCTTGTTCGGGAGCGAGGAGACCTTGGCCTTCCTCTGGGTCCTGCAGTTCATGCAGGCCAGGACGACCTCCTCCGCCCCGAGCCTGTCCCTGAGGGCGTTTAGGACGCTCTTGTCCGCGCGCCTTGGCCGCATGAGCTCCTTCCTGGTGCCTATGGCGTCCTCCCCCATAGGGGAGAGGCCGCAGACGTGGACCTCGACCGTCCCGTCCTGGATCCTCCTGAGGACTGCAGCGGCGGCCTCGACGTCCATGTTCTCCCACAGGGTCTTCGCGAGCGCCTCCTCGAAGATGGGGGAGTGCTCGAAGACCTCGATGAGCCTGGAGATGTTGAGCATCTTGTAGTCCGCGTCCTTCCTGACGGCCCCGAACTTCTTGGCCACGTGGACGAACTGCCACCTGAGGTAGGACGAGTTGCGCACCATCAGCCTCATCAGCTGTTCCAGTGTGTCGGGGTTGGTCTCCTTGAGCGCCTTGACGACGTCATGGGCGCGCAGCCCGCGGGGCACCTCCAGGACAATCGCGTAGGGTTCGGTCTGCATCCCGATGCTCTCCCCGAACCTTGCGGTCAGGAGGGTGGTGACCAGCTTGGCCAGCGTCTCGTTGACCTTCGTCCCGAAGCAGCAGTTGATGACTATGACGCCCTCTCCCTGCTCGACGGTGACGAGTTTGTCCGTCGGGAGCGGGTGCTTGCCCTGCGAGGCGACCCAGCGGTCGACATCGGCCTTGGTCGCCGCGTCGCCGGGGTACATGTCGTAGATCCTCAGCCGCCTCATCGCTCCGACCTCCTGGGCGACCTCGTACGGCACCGGGATCTCCTCCCCGACCCAGGAAGGGGTGGCCGCGATCTCGTGGACCTCCTCGACGATGACCTCGTCCTCCTCCACCTCGATGACCCTCCATGTCCTGCCCCGCGTGACGAAGGTCGCGTAGGGTTCAGCGCAGGTCGCGACGAAGCTCTCGTCCAGGGTCCCGATCACGCTCCTCGAGGAGACCTCCCTGACCCTGTAGGTCCGCTCGTCGGGGATCATCGAGATGTTGTCGAAGAAGTGCTTCATGCCCGTCGTCTTCCGGCGGAAGCTCCTGTCGTCGTCCCAGACAAGGTGCAGCTCGGCCAGGAGCCTTACCACGTCGTCGAAGTCCTTCCTGATGAGCCCCCTGAACGCGTGGGTCCTCCGGACGGTCTCGAAGGCCTGGTCCTTGTCGACCCTTGGCTCCGTGAGGGTCATCGCGACGAGCTGGTTGGCCAGCACGCTCATCGGGTTGTCCCTGATCCTGAACCGTTCGAGCTCCTCGACCATCGCCCTCCTGGCGATGACCAGGCTCTCCGCTGTCTCCCCCGGTTTGGTGGTCACGATGGTCCCGTACGAGACGGCGTCGTGCCTGTGCCCCGACCTGCCGACGCGCTGTATCAGGCGGGTGACCTGGCGGGGCGAGTTGAACTGGATGGTGAAGTCAGCCGAGCCGACGTCGATGCCCAGCTCGAGCGAGGAGGTGCATATGATCGCCTTCAGCTTCTCCGACTTGAAGTCGTCCTCCATCTGCACCCTGATGTCCTTGGAGAGCGAGCCATGGTGGACCCCTACCGGGAATTGGCTGTCCCAGACATGGTACCGGACCCCGAGCGCCTCCGCGTAGTCCCTGGTGTTGACGAAGAACAGCGTGGACCGGTGCGCCTCGACCAGCTCCCTGCACCTCCTCATGCACGCGACGTGCTTGAGATCGGTCTCGAGCTTGTCGGCGAGCGCCCTGTCCTTCGTGTCCTCGGCCGGCGAATCGACGACTATGCGCATGTCCTTAACCGCGGAGACCTTGATGGTCACCACGTCCCTGCCCACGCCGGCGAGGTAGTTCGCTATCTCGTCGACGGAACCGACGGTGGCGGAGAGTCCGATGCGCTGGAACTCGCCCGCGAGGAGCGCGAGCCTCTCCAGTGCGATCGCGAGCTGCGCCCCGCGCTCGTCCTCGGCGAGCTCGTGTATCTCGTCCACGACCACGTGCTTGACGTCGGCCAGGTGCCGTCTGAGGTTCCTTCCCGTGAAGAGCACCTGGAGGGTCTCCGGGGTCGTTATCAGGACATCTGGCGGATCCTTCGACTGTGCCGTCCGCTCGGACTGGGGGGTGTCGCCGTGCCTCACCGCGATCCGCAGACCCAGGGTCTGCCCGTACTCCTCCATCCTTATGAGCAGGTCCCTGTTGAGCGCCCTGAGAGGCGTGACATAGATGCACCGTATCCCTGAGCGTGGCTCCGACACGAGCCTGTTTAGGACCGGAAGGATGGCCGCCTCTGTCTTGCCGATCCCCGTCGGCGCGACCAGGAGCACGTGCTTCCCGGCCAGGACCTCGGGTATGGCCCGCCTCTGCGCCTCAGTCGGCTCGGTGATCCCCCTCCTGCGGAGAAGGGCCCTGAGCCGTTCGTCCATCTGCCCGAAGTCGTTCATCCTAGTCGGTCCAGTGGAGCCGGCCCGTATTAACCTTTTACCAGGTGAGGTGCGAAGGTGCCCAACAAGCGGCGGGCAGGCGGGGTCGACCGTTCCAGGACCCATTGAACCTCGTACCGATTGTTTCAAGATTGTACTATAACGACTATATAGCACAGCTCGTGATTGGCGGTAAGTCAGTACTTGCGAATGGACATTCATGTCCATTCTCATACGAGGAGCATCGGGGGAGTATGATGAACAGAAGCCTTCAGTCAGTGCTTGTTGTAGGAATAATGATCGTGGCCGCGTTCTCGGCCGTGAGCATAGCGGCGTCGGCGAAGCCGACCCTGTTCTTCGAGAAGCTCATGGAGACCGACGACAAGGCCGTCGAGACCGAATCGCCGACATGGACCGTGATCGTCCACCTGTGCGGCGACAACAACCTCGAGTCGTGGGCCCTAGCCGACCTCGAGGAGATGGAGAAGATCGGCTCGAAGAACGGCGTCAACATCCTCGTCCTGATGGACACGATGACGTACTTCGAGGGGACCCACTGGTACTACATCGAGCCGGGCTCTGACCACATCGACCTCGAGAACGGCGTCAACGACTGTGACTGCGAGGATATCGTCGGAGCCTGCCCTGGCGAACTCAACATGGCCAGCGGATCGGTCCTCCAGTACACCGTGAAGACCGCGGTCGAGAAGTACCCGGCTGACAAGTACATGGTCGTACTCTGGAACCACGGTGGCGGCTGGAAGGGAGTCTGCTACGACGACACGACCCCGCTGATCAACGATGTTTACACCGACAGACTGTCAACCAACGAGACCGCCGACGCGCTCGCGGCCGTCGAGACGGAGATAACCACGACGGGCATCGATGCGGATTACGAGCTCACCATGCTGTCCTATGACGCGTGCCTGAACGGTATGATCGAGGTCGTCTACGAGAACAGGAACGTAGCGAAGTACATGACCGCTTCGATCACGCTGATACCGGTCCAGGGATACGCCTACGACAAGGTCCTTGAGAACCTGACGATGCTGCCGAGGCTCTCCGATGTGGAGTTCGGCAAGAAGATAGTCGACACGTACGTCGAGTATTATTCCATGTGCGCGGGCAACGGGATAGAATACTACGGCGACGCGCAGCTCTCACTGTTCGACCTGTCCAAGGCGGGTGCGCTGGGCGACGCGGTCGACGCTCTCGCGACGGAGCTGCTAGAGGGCGACTACGCCATCACTGGCGAGTACAGAGGCGCTATAGAATCTGCCGAATCCCAGACCCCGAAGATCGAGGTCCAGGGAGAGCACCTTCCGTTCATCGACCTGGGATCGTTCGCGAACCTGCTCGGTGAGAAGATACCGGAGCTCGTCGCGCTGACCGACGCGGTCGAGGCGGGTGTCTCGTCCACGGTCGTGTACACGAGCAACGTCGAGTCGACGTACGGCGGGATCATGAGGACGACCGGCATCACGATATACTTCACGTGCTGCTGGAACTGGCTGAACGACTTCTATCCGCTCGAGACCGAGCAGCAGCTGATAGACGCGGGCGTGCTGAACGTCTATGGCAACATGGACCTGGTCCTCGACACGAACTGGGACGAGTTCGTCTACATCTTCTCGCAGGTCTACGTCTACACGGAGTAGGCGCTGCGAGGGAAGCTCAAACACTTTGGCACGGGGGAATCCGGGGGGCGCAGGCCCCCACTCCTTTTTCATTTCTCTCCTGGATGAGCCGCGGCCCTCGTCGCGAAGGGCGGACCTGCAACCTCTTTTATCCTCGTGAGCGATTCCGAACCGGTCACGATGGCTAGGATCAAGATCGTCAAGGCCAGAGAGATACTTGACTCCAGGGGCAACCCCACCGTCGAGGTGGATGTCGTCCTCGCGAACGGGATCGTCGGCAGGGCAGCGGTCCCGTCCGGCGCATCCACCGGGTCGAAGGAGGCGGTGGAGCTCAGGGACGGGGACAGGGCGCGCTATCACGGCAAGGGCGTCCAGAAGGCCGTCCGCAACGTGAACAGGCTCATCGCCCCGAAGCTCAAGGGCGCAGACCCGTCGGACCAGGCGAAGGTCGATGCGCTGCTGGTGGGCATCGACGGCACCAAGAACAAGTCCAAGTTGGGCGCCAACGCCATACT